>JAJZLD010000355.1 GCA_021803785.1 Pseudomonadota bacterium
CAACGCACTTGGTGCCGGATGCGTTATTTCGCGGCAGCGGTTTTGAGGTGATGTGTCTGTTTCCTGTTGCCCAGCTCAACCATCACCTCGGTTATCTTGTGCTGGATATCACCAGCGAACCGCGCACCTCACGCCTGGAAGCGGTGATTGAAGAGATCACTTCCACTCTGTGTGGCGCGCTGATCGCCGCCGAGTTGGCTCGCGCGCATGACATGCTGCGAAACGATCTGGCCGACGTTGCGCAGAAGAACAGGCGACTCGCCGACTTGGCCGAGCGAGATGAGCTGACCGGGCTGTACAACCGCCGCGGTTTCTTCGCCCGAGCCGAGGCGGCCATGGCCGCGAATGCGGGCCGGCCGCTCGTTGTCATCTTCGCCGACCTCGACCGTTTGAAGTACATCAACGATAGTTTCGGTCACAAAGAGGGCGACTTCGCAATCCGTATGGCGGCGCAAATCCTGGCCGATGCGTTCCGCAGTGGCGACGTGGTCAGTCGCATGGGCGGCGACGAGTTCGTGATTCTTGGTGTGGGGTGTTCGCCCGCCGAGACGGAAAGAATCCGCGCCCGGGTCTACCGCATGTTCGACAACTTCAATGCCCGCAGCGGCAAGGGCTATCCGCTCGGCTGCAGCATTGGCTATTGCGAGCTGCCCGCCCATTCGGCCATATCGCTGGAAACGGTAATCGGCCAAGCGGACTCCTTCCTCTATGAGGAGAAGTTGCGCCGCAAAGCTGCGCGGGACGCTGCAGGGGGCGAACAGCAGGTCGGATAGCCGGCGGCGCTTTGGCTTCGGCGAGGGTGCGCCGATCGGATCGCCCCTGCCCGGGCTAACAATTCGCGCTGCGATTGGCTGGAAAACGGATCTCGAACACGGTGCCGCCACCCGGATTCGGCTGGCATTCGACAAGGCCGCCCAATCCATCCGTGACCAGATTGTTGACGATCGCCAAACCCAACCCAGCCTTGCCGGACATGCGTTGCGTGGTAAAGAACGGGTCGAATACCTTACCGCGCAGCTCGTCCGCGATGCCGGTGCCGTTGTCTGCAACGCGGATCTGAGCGGTCGCGTTGTTGTCGACCAATTGCGCCGAGATGACGATCCGTGGCTCGGTCTGTGTGCCGGGCGGAAAGGCGTGATCGAGCGCGTTCTGGATCAGGTCCGTCACGATCTCATGGATCACGGGCAACTGCGCGCGTATCCGCATTGGGCGAACTGCGTCGATGGCCGACTTGATGAAGCGGGCGTCCAGTTCCGCACGGAAGCCCTGCAGCACCGCCGCGAGTTCGCCGACCAGATCGCAATCAACCAGTTGGTCCGTGAACTGCGTGATCGACACCTTCTTGAAGGTCTCAACCAGTTTTGCGACACGGCACAGGTTGCGTTCGAGCTGGCCCAGCCCTTCGCGGCAAGATGCGAAGAAGTCCAGAACATGGGTTCGCGACAATTGATTGCTCTTGTACTTCGCCTCCAGCGCGTCAAGATCGGAGCGGACGATCGAGGCTGCCGTAACGCTCACACCCAATGGCGTATTGATCTCATGCGCGACGCCGCGCACGAGGGTGCCAATGGTTCGTGCCTTCTCGGCGAGGACGAAGCTCCGGTTCCAGTCGGCCAGGTTCTTTCGGATCGCTCGCGCGATGTCGTACTAGCGGTCGCACACCAGGGCCAGTGCTGCTTGGAGCTGAACCAGCATCGCCTCGCTGCCGGGATGCAGTTCAACGACCAATAGCCCATGCCAGGTCGAACGTGAGGCAACCGGGAGCACCAAGAGCGCCGACTCGTCGAGACGGTTAAACCAAGCGTCAGGCGCGATCAGGGACGCATTGAAAACCCCTGCGTCCGGATGTTCGTTCAAGGCTGGGTAGGTTGCAACTACGGCGAATCGAGTCCGTCCGGTTGGCGTGGTATCGAGTTCGACCGGTACGTTGAGTGGCGTGATTCGTTCTGCGCCATTCTCGAGCCGAGCGCCTGCAAGCGTCGGCATCACCGACAGACAGTATTTTTCGATTCCAAGTCGGGGCAGACCTTGTGCCAAGAAGTGCGGCAGCGATGAAAGGCTGGCTACTCGCAAGGCGTCCAGCGCGGCATCCCAGCCCGATCGCGGATCGGTTGGCTCTCGCACATGCTGCAGGTGCGCATCGCGCGCGAAGCGGCTGAACAGTTCGTGTCGGGCTCGCTGCAAATCGTCGGGCGTCAGCGTTGCAAGCGCCGGATGTTGCTCCGCGGCCATGCTCTCGATGACTGACCAGATATCGTAGGCGCGGTCGGTAGCATTTTCCTCTGCACCCAGCATGCCGAGAATAGCCGCAACAAACGGGGTGCCGCCGCCCGCTGCCTCGATCACCTGTTGTCGCAGCTTGGCAGCGACCGTCCACCGCGATCTATCGCATCCGCACGAGGCGCGCTTCTGAAGCGCACAGGGCAGGGTGGTCACGGGTGCAGCTGTCATACCGGCCCACATATTGACCAACAGGTCAATCGCGGTTTCGACCAGGGCATCAATCGGCTGTGCAACCGAAGTCAGCGGTGGGGCCGAATAGCGGTTGTGTGGATCATCGTCGAATCCGACCACCGCCACGTCTTCGGGTACGCGGATGCCGGCTTCGCGGAGAACGGCGATCATGTGATGGGCCATCAAGTCACTCGCCGCCACCACCACGTCGAACCGGTGCCCGGCGTGCCACGCTTCGGCCAAACGTTCTGCGCCGTCTACATGGATAAAATTGCCGTGCAGCACCAGATCGGGGTGAGGTTCGATGCCATGGGCGCGCAGAGTCTGCTGCCACGTGTTGTAGCGGATCAGGCCGTCTTCAGCGCTGGCGGGCCCGCACACGAAGGCCTGGCGGCGGTAGCCGTGGTCGACGATCAGATGTTCGACGAGTTCGCGCATTCCGCTCACGTTGTCGACCAGAACCGAGGGCACGCCTGCAATACTGGCCGCAATCGATACGGCGGGGATCCCGCCGAAGTCCTGCAGGTACGGCGACGATGTTTCGCTTCCGTTGAACTGGCAAAGCCCGGCGTTGAGAATCAGGCCATCGAGCCGTCGCTCATCGATCAGCCGAAACACCGCCGACTGAACGCGAAACGAGAGATAGTCGCCAACGTCCTGAGGGCCGGTGAACACCAGCAGATCGAACCCCCTGCGACGACATATCTCCACGGCCGAGCGCCAAAGCCGGTTCGTGTAGTGCCCCTCCCAGCCAAGGTGGTTTACGAGAAATCCGATACGTTTGCGTTTGGCCATGTGCTGCTCGAGCGTGAAGCCTGTCTGTTGAGGGCATGAGCCGCAAGAGTCCGGGCGGCTTAAAGCCCGCCCGTGCTTTGGGCCAATTCCACTGGATTGCCCCTCGAGCCTGTCCGCCAGACTCCTACGGGACTCGCCACCGGAAGCCTACCAACCGCCCGCTGGCAGCCTAAATCGGGGCGGATGACAGCCAGGAG
>JAJZLD010000356.1 GCA_021803785.1 Pseudomonadota bacterium
CGCGCTTCGAGGTTCTTGATGTCGAACACCGCAACCGACTGCGAGATTGCCGGATCCGGATTGAGTGGCGTGTCGACATACAGGTGCGTCGATTTCGGATGCGTCTTGAGGAAGAGCGAGCCGCCGCCCTGACCCTTCAATTGCGCGACCATCTTCCACGCGTATTGCTTGTGCTTGACCGGATCGGTACCGACCAGCGCAATCGTGTCGTCGCCAAGATGGCCGGTCGCCCACACAGGGCCGAATTTCGGATGCACGAAGTTGGCGCCACGACCCGGGTGCGGAATCTTGCCGACGTCCGCGATACCGGCGAGCTTGTCCTCCTTCGCGTCGATCACGCCGATCTTGTTCGACTGGTTCGCGGCCACCATGAAGTAGCGGTGCGTGCTGTCCCAGCCGCCGTCGTGCAGGAAGCGGGCCGAGCCGATCTCGGTGATCTTCAGCGCGTCGATGTTCGAGTAGTCGACCATCAACGTCTTGCCGGTCTCCTTCACGTTGACGACGAACTCCGGCTTGAAGTGCGACGCCACGATCGACGCCACGCGCGGTTCCGGGTGGTAGTCCTGCGTGTCGACCGTCACCCCGCGGGTAGCGACAATCTTCTTCGGCTCAAGCGTGTTGCCGTCCATGATCACGAACTGCGGTGGCCAGTAGGTGCCAGCGATCGCGTACTTGTCCTCGTAGCCTTTGAACTTCGAGGTGTCGACCGAGCGCGCCTCAAGACCAACACGGATCTCGGCAACGGTGTCCGGCTTTTCCATCCACAGGTCGATCAGGTTGATCTTCGCGTCGCGGCCGATCACGAACAGATAGCGGCCAGACGCCGACACGCGCGAGATGTGCACCGCATAGCCGGTCTTGATGATGTTGATGATCTTCTTGCTGTCGCCGTCGATCAGCGCGACTTCGCCAGCGTCGCGCAAGGTGGTCGAGAAGATGTTGGCGATGTTGTAGTTGTTCATCTTCTTCGTCGGGCGCTGCTCCGGCGGAACGATGACCTTCCAGGTCGCCTTCATGTCTTTCAGGCCGAATTCCGGCGGCTGCGGAGGCGTTTGCTGCACGTAGCGCGCCATCAGGTCGACATCCTGCTCGCTCAGTTCGCCCGAGGTCTGCCAGTTCGGCATGCCGGCTGGCGACCCGTAGGCAATGAACACCTTGAGGTAGTCCGTGCCCTTACCGATCGTGATATCCGGCGTCAGCGGCTTGCCGGTGGCCCCCTTGCGCAGCACGCCATGGCAGCCAGCGCAGCGCTCGAAGTAGATCTGGCGCGCGCGGTCGAACTCCGCCTTGCTCATCGGCGGCGCCTTCGGGTTGATGTCCTGGTACATCTCCACGTTAGCCAGTGGCGAGCCGCCCGCCTGGTATTTCACCTCGGCGTCGGTAACCCCCATCTTGTTGTCCGCCGCCCATAGCGGCCCGCCCCCAAATGCAGCCAGTGCGGCCAGCGTGGCGATCGATAACACCTTCTTGTTCATGTGCTCTCCCCCAATGTAAGACCGGTACCCAGACCGTCTGAGACGGCGTCACTGTCTCCCCCCGCTCCGGTTGGGGTCATTGACGCGAGTCAAGATCGCCGGAGCGCCTTTGCACTTGGGCGCGAGCAGCTATCATGGGCGCAACGGAGGCCATGCATGACGACACAGAACCCACCAGATTTCGACGCAATCCTGGATGCACTCAGCGAGGTCGCCGACCCCGAGCTGGGCGTCGGCATCGTGCCGCTCGGGCTGATCTACGAAGCCCATGCCGACGGTGCAACGCTGCACATCACGCTCACGCTGACCTCGCCGACCTGCCCGCTCGGCGATGTGCTGATCGCCGATGTCGAAGATGCGCTAACAGCCCGTTTCCCCGGCTTTACACCGGCCGTGACGCTGACCTTCGACCCGCCGTGGACGCCGGAGCGCATGAGCCCCGCCGCCCGCGCGGCGATGTCATGAACGCGGTTCGCCTGTTGCCGGTAGCCGGCGCGCTGGCCGCCCTGCTCGCCGCAGTGTGGGCAGGGCTGGTGCGTCTGGGCTTGCCGCTGCCGGTGCCACTCGCGCAGTGGCCACTAATGCACGCAGCGCTGTTCGGCTGCGGTTTCTTCGGCACCGTGATCGCACTTGAACGGGCCATCGCCTACGGACGCGAAGCCGCCTTCGCGGTGCCGCTCGCCAACGCCACGGCTACTGTCGTCGCCCTTGCTGGGCTGTGGGAGCTGGCGCTCTACATCTGGGTCGGCGCTGGCGTCGCTCTCGTCGTGGTGGCCTTCCTGCAAGCCCGTTCGATACGCGAACCGTATGCGGATGTGCTGACGCTGGCGGCGAGCTTCCTGCCGCTGGCCGCAGTGTTGGTGCTGGGCGGACATGGCACTGCCGCAGCGCTGAGCTGGATCGCCTTCCTTGTGCTGACGATCGCGGCCGAACGGCTCGAACTCTCACGCGTGATGACGCGCCCCGCATGGGCAACCGCGCAGCCGCCGCTGCTCGCTTTCGCCCTTGCCGTGCCGGTGTGGTTCGCAGTGAGCCACCCGCTCGGCGCGCAACGCGGGCTTGCGCTCGCCTTGCTGGCGTGGGTCGCATGGCTGGCGCGCTTCGACGTGATCCGCATCACCCTGCGGCGTCCGGGTCAGCCGCGCTTCACGGCGGCATGCCTGATCAGCGGCTATGCCTGGCTGGCGGTTGCCGCCATCGTGCTCGGTGCTGCCAACGCGCCGCTCGGCGCCGGCGACGCCGCCTACGATGCGGTGCTGCATGCGGTGTTCGTCGGTTTTGTGATGTCGATGCTGTTCGGCCATGCGCCGATCATTCTTCCGGCAATTACCGGCTGGCGCCCACGCGTACGCCCGGCGCTGTATCTCGCGCTGGCCGTGCTCCATCTATCGGTTGCGCTGCGCCTGAGCGGCGATGCGGTCGGGCTGACGAGCCTGCGCCAAACTGGCGGCGTGATGCATGTCGCCGCGCTGGTGCTCTATGCGCTGCTGCTGGTGCAAGGCGGCGGCACACGCATTCGCCTGAGCGCGCCGGCCAAGCGCTAGGCTGTATCAGCCCCAGTCCTCGGGGGGCAGATCAAACGCCCCGAAATCGCGCTCGCACAGCCGCTCAGCCGGCGCACAACCGTGGCCGACGGCGCACCGCCACGCCAGCAGGCAACCCTGCCATGCATCCATATGCATATGCCCGCGCAGATATTGGGGTGCCCGACACATGCGCCTAGAATCCGCCCACAGCCCCAGAGGCCTTCCCCTTACAAGGAGACGCACACCATGCGCATCGCGAATGACGTGACTCAACTGATCGGCCGCACTCCGCTCGTCCGCATCAATCGCCTGACCGCCGGCTCTGCCGCCACCGTCGCCGCCAAGCTGGAGTTCTTCAACCCCGCACACAGCGTGAAAGACCGCATCGCGATCTCGATGGTCGAAGCGGCCGAGCGCGACGGCAAGATCAAGCCGGACAC
>JAJZLD010000039.1 GCA_021803785.1 Pseudomonadota bacterium
CGATGCTGCCGGGGAAACGAGCGGCGAGTCCGCGCAGAGCCGAGGCGGCGCGCCGCAGGTCTGACACTTCGCGGAACAGGACGGCCACGCGGTTCGGCCCCGTCTGGAACGCGTGGACGTCGAATGTCATCAACTGCCCGTTCACGGCAAAGCGGAAGTCATCGTTCGCATAGCGCTCGCCACTGCGCGCCACGTGGCGCAACGCCGCTGGCATCGGCGTTTCCGCCTGGCCAGGGAAGGCATCTTCGAACGCGTGGCCGCGCAGACGAGCGCAGTCGATGCCGAGAATGCGATCGGCTGCGCGGTTGGTGGTGATGAGCACCAGCCGTGCCGCTGCATCGAGTTCGTATTCGAATACGCCAAGGGGCGCATAGTCGATGAGCGCCCGCAGGCGTGCTTCGGACTGCGCTAGCGCGAGTTCGGCGGACTTACGGTCGCTGATATCGTCATAGACGCCCAATACGCCGACAACCTTGTCGTTGGCATCGCGCAGGGCGACCTTGCTGCTGCGGTGCCATCGCACACTACCGTCTGCGACCGTTACGGCTTCTTCAGTGTTGAGGCGAAGCTCACCGCCGCTCATCACGGCGCGGTCATCCGATTCGTGGCTGGCTGCATTGCGCACGCCGATCTGGCTGTCGGTGCGGCCGACCAGCTCGGACATCGGCAGGCCGATATCGCGGGCGAAAAGCGTGTTTGCGCCCAGGTAGCGGCTTTCGGTGTCTTTCCAGAACACACGTACCGGAATGGTGTCGAGCACGTTCTGCAGCATGCGGCGCGATTCTCGGAGGCGCAGCTCGGCCGCCTTGCGCTCAGTGATGTCCTCCGCCATTGCGACGATCCGTTGGGGTAGCCCTTGCGCGTCGCGCACCACGTTGTTGTGCCATTGGCAGGTAATGCGTGTGCCGTCCTGCCGCAGGGCGTCGAGCTCCTGACGCCAGCCCGAGCCGTCCGCGCCTGTCGCATCGTCGCCGGCGCGGATGAGCGCCGCGGCACCAAGCGCACTGTTGTCGGGAAGCAGAAAAGTGATCTCGCGGCCGATGGCTTGCTCCGCAGGCCAACCGAAGATTGTTTCGGCCGCGGTGTTCCATGCCACCACCGTGCCATCGAGCTGGATCTCGATGATCGCGATCGGGCTTTGCGCAACCAGCAGCCGCATGTGCGCTTCGCTGCGCTGGGCGGCCTCTTCAGCCCTGCGGCGCTCGAGCAGATCGACTTCAAGCTGCAGGTTCTTCTCGCCCAGCTTGTCGAGCAGTTCGCTGAGGGCGCGGCGGGTCGATTCGAGTCGCTCTTCGAGCGCGCCAATCTCATCGTCAGATTGCGGCACGATCGGCGTGTCCAGCTCGCCTGAGGCGAGTCGATCGGCCTCGGCGCCAACGCGTTTGAGCGGCTTCACGAGTCGGCGTTCCAGCACCAGTGCGATCAGCGCGAAGGCCAGCAAGGTCTGTGCAACCAGCACGCTCCCCAGCGCGATCAGTTGGGCGCGCAGCGAGCGCATCACCTGCACGTCTGAGATCTCGATGCGCACGGTACCCAGCGGGCGCTTGTCATGCAGGATCGTGCGCGTCGTCTGGTAAGTGGAACCGGTCGCCCGCTCCGGCCGATGTGCCTCCACGAAGACACCGAGGCTGGCGTCCTGAACCACCACCCGCTGCACGTCCGGGCTGCGCATTACGGCTTCGATCAATTTGCGCGCTGCTGCTGGGTTGAACGCCCAGAGGGGTTCTTGCAGCCCAAGCGCGAGCACGTCGCCGTACTGATTGAGGGCATCTTCGGTGCGCGCGCGCAGTGTGTCGGCGTAGAGCTGTCGGCCGCCGATCAGCCCGACGAGCGTGCCCGGCACCAGCAGGCCAAATAACACCGCTGCAATGATCGCGCGTCGGACACTAAGGCGGTGTGCCATGCTTAGCTTCGGGGGGCGGCCTGCGGACGCTTCAGTCTTTCTGTGCTGCCAGCCAGTCCATCAGTGCACTGGGTTCCATCGGTCGGCCAAAGTAATAGCCCTGGGCTCCATGGCAACCGAGGTTTTGCAGGAGGTCGGCCTGCGCCAGATCCTCCACGCCCTCGGCAATCACCTTCAAGCCGAGCTTGTTGCTGAGTTGGATCACCATTTCCGGGATCTTTACGCCGTGTTCGGAATCGGTGATTCCTTTCACGAAGGCGCGATCGATCTTCAGGCGATCCACTTTCAGGCGCTGCAGATACGACAGCGACGAGAAGCCGGTGCCGAAATCGTCGATCGCAACCGTGATGCCAGACTCCTTGAGCTTGTCGAGCGTCTGAAGCAGGAAGTCGGCCTCAACCATCGCCATGGATTCGGTGATTTCCAACTCGATGCAGGCAGGGTCGCAACCGCTGTCCTCAATCGCGCGCTTGAGCATGTACGGGAAGCGCGGGTGACGGAACTGCGCGACGGAGACGTTGATCGCCATGTGCAGATAGCCATAGCCGGCACGCGCGAGCCGCGCCTGCTGATGGCAGGCGACCCGCATGACCCAATCGCCGATGTTGACGATCAGGCCCGAATGCTCGGCAAGCGGGATGAAACGGTCTGGCGCGATGAATTTGCCGTCGTCGTCGCGCCAACGAATGAGTGCCTCAAGGCCGATCGCCTTGCGCGTGACCAGGTTGACCTGCGGCTGATAGACCATGAACAGGCGTTCGTTATCGAAGGCTTGCCGAAGCGCCTGCAACAGCATCACGCGTTCTTGGACCTCGACGCTCATCTCGCGGGTGAAGTAGTTGATCTCGCCGCGATTGCGCTGCTTCGCACGCTTGAGCGCGATGTTGGCGTCTTTCAGCGCCTCACTGCCGCTGGAGCCCGCGTCGGAGAGGCTCAGTACGCCGCAGGTGATCGATACCATGAGCTCTTGCCCGTCGATCACGAAGGGGTCGTTGAACAGCCCCATGATGTAGCTGGGCGAGAGCTGCGAGCTTGGCCCGAGGAGGCCGAACGTGTCGCCCGAAATACGTGCCACCACCACCTGATCGCCGACCGCCTGCTTGAGTCGCTCAGCAACTTTCTGCAGCAACTGGTCGCCGAAGCGGTGTCCGAGCGCGTCGTTGGTTTCCGCGAAGTGATCGAGGTCCACCAGGGCCAGGATCTGGTCTGCATGGTCGCGCGTGGCGAGGCGCCGGTCGATCTGCGTGATGAAGTGGATCCGGTTCGGCAGCCGCGAGAGCTGGTCGTAATACGCAAAGCTGTGCAGCCGCGAGAACAGCGCCGCATTGTCGAAGCCGACAGCGATGTTGGTAGAGAAGACTTCAAGCAGTCGACGATCGATGTCGTCCAGCGTCTCGCGCGTATCCAGGTAGGCGGCCACATCGCGGTGCGCATTGCCTTGGAAGAACAGCGTCGTGCCCGGACCATCGTAGAGGTTGCACTGATCATGCAAGCAGCGCGTCAGGGCGGCACGGATTTCCGGGTCGTTGATCGCATCAAGCGGTCGGTTGATCAGGTCCGCATAACGGCCAGCCGCGGCGATTACCGTGACTTCGTCGCGGCCGGTGTTGGCCCCGACGCTGCTATCCTGCGCACACACCAAGCCTTCGGGGGCCAAGCCCAGCAACGCGGCGATTTGCGTGATCACGCCCGCGGCAAAGTTGCGCACACCGTGTAGCGCCATCAGTTCGGCGCTGGCCTGCACGATCATGTCCAGACCACGCCGGCTTGCGTTGATGGTGCGGATCTGCTCGTAGGAGCGGATCGCTGCGGTCAGCGTGGTGTAGAGCTTGTTGCGGGTGAGTTCGGACTTGGTCTTGTAGTCGTTGATGTCGTAGTCGCGGATCGCGTCGATCTCCGGCGCATAACCGGGCTGGCCGGTGCGCAGGATGATCCGCGTTTCGTTCATGCCGTGGTCTTCACGGATGGTTTTTACGAGACGCAGACCGGCGTCTTCGTTCTCCATCACCACGTCGAGCAAGATTACCGCAATGTCTTGCTCGTGCTGTAAGAGCTCGCGGGTCTGGCTTGCCGAGTAGGCGTGCAGGAAGTGCAGCGGCCGATGCAGGATCTGCGTGTTGCGCAAGGCAAGGACGGTCGTGCTGTGGACATCCGGATCATCGTCGACGATCAGCACACGCCAGCATTTACGCTTGTTCGCTTGGCCCGTTGCGCTTCCGGCTTCCGGCTCGTCGTCTATGAACTCCAATTCGTCGTCCGGCTGGTTCTGCGCCTCGCTCACCTTGATCTCCCGTGTCGTTCCGGCCGCAGGCATGGCCGACGTAGCACCCCCGATTATCGCGATTACGGCACTCTGATCCCAGACTGTAGTGGAATCTGCCGTGAAGGGTTTGTTGCCAGACGCGCAATACTACCTCCCTTGCGCGGGCGACGCTCTTGGGCCCGGTTTGAGGGTACGCCGGGCCTGCAGGCCCGGCGTGGTTACCGGGGTCAGGCGCCGAAGTTGGCGGCGGCGAAGTCCCAGTTTGCGAGGTTGTTGAGGAATACCTCAACGAACTTCGGGCGTGCGTTGCGGTAGTCGATGTAGTAGGCGTGCTCCCATACGTCGATCGTCAGCAGCGCGGTGTCGCCCGTGGTCAGCGGCGTACCGGCCGGGCCCATGTTCACGATATCCACCGAGCCGTCAGCCTTCTTCACCAGCCAGGTCCAGCCGGAACCGAAGTTGCCGACTGCGCTCTTGGTGAAGGCTTCCTTGAAAGCGTCGAAGCTGCCGAACTTGGCATTGATCGCATCGGCGAGCTTGCCGCTCGGGGCGCCGCCGCCGTTTGGTTTCATTGAATTCCAGAAGAAGGTGTGGTTCCACACCTGCGCGGCGTTGTTGTAGACGCCACCAGCCGGCGCCTTCTTCACGATTGCTTCCAGATCGAGGGCTTCGAATTCGGTGCCCTTGATCAAGTTGTTCAGGTTGGTCACATAGGCCTGATGGTGCTTGCCGTAGTGATAGTCAAAGGTCTCGACCGAGATGTGAGGGACCAGTGCGTCTTTCGCGTAAGGTAGAGCGGGTAGCGTGTGTTCCATTTTTGGTGTGCTCCTGTGGGTTGGAAGTCGAATTCTAGTCGTGCTGGGGCCCGGGCTTCGACCCTTTCGCGGAAAGGGTTTCGATCCGTGCTGCAATTTGCGCGCCGCGCGTTTGCACATTGATCAGGTCGCCCGTCATCAGTCCGGCGGCGTCACGTACGACCCGGCCATGTTCGTCGCGCACGATTGCGTAGCCACGCGCTAGTATGGCTGCGGGGTTGAGCTGCCCCAATTGGGCGCGCAGTGCGTCGAGCTGGTGTTGGCTGGTTGTTAGCCGACGGTCAAGGCTGGCGGAAAGTGCCTTCCCAAGTCGATCGACGACGATTCGCTTGGCTGCGAGGTCCGGCAACGCATGGCCGAGCCGTTGTCCGAGCAAGCCACAGCGCGCGCGCAGCCTTTCGATCCGCAGTGCCGCGGCGCGGTCAAGCCGAGGCGCAAGGGCTGCGACGCGATCCCGCTGTCGCGCCAATCGCTCTCGTGGATGGCGCAGTCTCAGGCGGGCGCGATCGAGGGTTTCATAGGCACTTTCGACCCTGCGCAGGGCGAGCCGTCGCAGCGCATCGCGATGGCGGCTCAGCCGCTGTGCAGCCAGCATCAGCCCGGCGCTGGCCAGTTCAGCGGCCGCGGTCGGTGTTGCCGCGCGAAGATCGGCCGCAAAGTCGGCGAGCGTGAAGTCTGTTTCGTGGCCGACGCCGCAAATCACCGGAATCGGGCTGCGTACGATTGCGCGCACCAGTTGCTCGTCGTTGAAAGCCCACAAGTCTTCAAGGCTGCCACCGCCACGGCACACCAGCAAAACGTCGATGCCGTCGGCCGACGCTCGGGCGCCCGCTTCGGCAACGGCGGCGGCAAGGCGCCCGCCCGCGTCGGCACCCTGAACCGGGCTCGGATAGATCACTACCGGCAAATGCGGCGCGCGGCGCTCCAGCGTGACCAGCACATCGTGCAGGGCCGCGCCGGCAGTCGACGTGACGATGCCAAGCCCTCGCGGCATTGGCGGCAGGGGGCGCTTGCGTGCTTCGTCGAACAGTCCTTCGGCGGCCAAGCGTTCCTTGAGCCGCAGAAAAGCCTCGAAAAGGCCGCCGCGCCCCGCCTGACGTATGCCTTCCACCTGCAATTGGAACTCGCCGCGTGGTTCGTAGAGCGTGGTGAGCGCGCGTACGTCGACCTGGATGCCTTCCTCAAGGCGGAACGGTAGCAACTGGGCGCGCGATCGATACATCACGCAGCGCACCTGTGCTGCACTGTCCCGTAAAGTGAAGTAGAGGTGCCCCGATGCTGCTCGGGTGAGGTTGGCCACTTCGCCGCTGATCCAGCCGAGCGGAAATGCGCCCTCAAGCACGCGCCGCGCGTGTCGGACAAATTCCGACACGGCCAGGGCTTCGTCTGCGGGGCGAAATGGGGCTTCAGGGCGCGTAAACATTGACTCCATTCTAGCGGAATCCACATCCCGCGCTGCTTGCAGGGCAATTCGTGCGGCAGATCGACGAATCATCAATCAGGGCTTGTAAGTTACTGAAAAATATGATCTTTCGTCATAGCTTCATTTTGCATCGGAGCAGAAAAATCCCTTGTGGGACGGTGACTTAGCGCGTTGCTGCGACGGCAATCCACCGATTTATCCACAGAATCTGTGGATTGTGCGCATTGTCGTCCGGCTTGCCGGTCGCCATGCCGCCGCGCTAAAGTTCCAAGCTTCGCGATATCCCCCGCATCTAAAGGAGCTGCACACGTGTTGGCGATCATTCAGGCTGCCGGTTGGCCGATCTACTTCCTGATCGTGGCGTCCGTCATCGCCCTTGCTTTGATCCTTGAACGGGTCGTCGCGCTGCGTCGCAGCAAAATTGTCCCTGCCGGGCTGGTTGACAAGATCATTGGCGATCTCCGTCAGGGCGGCATCACCGACGAGCTGGTGTTGCGGGTGGCGAACCACTCGCCGCTGGGCCGCGTGCTTGCCGCCGGGCTCAAGAACGCCAAGGCTTCGCGCGACGTGATGAAGGAGTCGATCGAAGAGGCGGGCGGTGCCGTGGCGCACGAGTTGGGCCGTTTTCTCACGACACTGGGCACGATTGCCACCGTGGCGCCGCTGATGGGCTTGTTCGGTACCGTGATCGGCATGATCGAGATCTTCGGCTCCACGTCGCCGGGTGGTACCAACCCGCAGCAACTGGCCCACGGTATCTCGGTGGCGCTCTACAACACGGGTTTTGGGCTGATCATCGCGATACCGTCGTTGATCGCGTATCGCCACTTCCGCGCCCAAGTCGACGATTTTGTCGTCGAGATGGAACAGCAGGCGATCAAGTTGGTGGAAGTGCTGCACGGCGAGCGCCGCTGAGCAGCCCGGAGTTTGCTGATGAATTTTCGCCGCGGACGTCGTACTGAAGACGTCGAGATCAATCTGATCCCGCTGATCGACGTGATGCTCGTGATCATCATTTTCCTGATGCTCACGACCACCTACTCGAAGTTTTCGGGGCTCGAGATCAACCTGCCAACCGCTGCTGCGCCGGCCGCCAAGAGCGTGCCAAACGAGATCGACGTGATCGTCACAGCGGTAGGCGATGTGATCGTCAATCGTGTGCCAGTCAGCAGCCGTGAGCCCTCGGCGATTGCCGATGCCTTGCGTCGTGCGCGCCCGCAGAGCGAGAAGGAGCCTGTCGTGATCATCAACGCTGATGCCAAGACACCGCATCAGGCGGTGATCGACGTGATGCAGGCCGCGCAGGCCGCCGATCTGCCGCAGATCACCTTCGCAACGCAGGCCAGCCAGAACTGACCGTGCGTTCTGCTCCAGGCTTCTGGAAACGCCGCGGCGTCCCCGCGGCGTTTCTCTTTCCGCTCTCGCTCCTGTTCCGAGCTGTCGTCGCGTGTCGCCGCGCGATGTTCCGCCTCGGCTGGTTGCGCAGCTATGCGGTCGGTGTGCCGGTCGTGGTGGTCGGCAACATCGCGGTGGGCGGCAGTGGCAAGACGCCGGTCGTGATCTGGCTCGTCGAGCACTTGCGCGCCGCCGGGTTTCGGCCTGCCGTCGTGAGCCGGGGCTATGGAGGGAGCGCCGAAGGCGCTTTGGGCGTCGAGCCTGGCAGCGATCCTGCAGTCTGTGGCGATGAGCCGGTGCTGCTGGCGCGGCGCTTGCGCTGCCCGGTCTGGATTGGGCGCGACCGGGTTGCTGCCGCACGGGCCCTGCGCGAGGCGCATCCGGAGGTCGATGTGATCGTGACGGACGACGGTCTGCAGCACTACCGTTTGAGGCGCGAGGTCGAGATCATCGTGGTTGATGCGCTCCAGATGGGCAACCGCCTGATGCTGCCGGCGGGGCCGCTGCGTGAGCCGGTGACGCGTTTGGCGCGGGCGCACCTGGTTTTGGCACACGGCGATATGCCACCGGCGGTGCGGGCCAAGTGCCCACCGGCACCGGTGTATTCGATG
This sequence comes from Pseudomonadota bacterium, assembly GCA_021803785.1. Taxonomy (GTDB): domain Bacteria; phylum Pseudomonadota; class Gammaproteobacteria; order Burkholderiales; family Rhodocyclaceae; genus Niveibacterium. The sequence goes on from JAJZLD010000039.1 coordinate 8,411, forward strand.
CGCCTGTGGCCGACGGCTTTCTACCGACTGGCGGACCCGCGTCAACGGCGTTCGCCCGGCGAATTTTCCGGATTGAAGTTGCGCGCGCTGGCCGGCATCGGCCGGCCCGAGCGTTTCTTTTCGACCCTGCACGATTTGGGCCTCCACCCGGAGGCTGAAGTGGCCTTCGCTGATCACCACCCGTTCACGGCAGATGACGTTGCGCTGCGTGGCGCCGATGCGCTCGTGGTGACCGAGAAGGATGCGATAAAATTGCAAGCTTTTGCGCCGCGCGAAACCTGGGTGCTGCCGGTAGATGCCGACATCCGCGAGGGGGCGCTGGAGCGCGTACTGGAGCGTTTGAATGGATGCAAAACTGCTTGAAATCCTGGTCTGCCCGCTGTGCAAGGGGCCGCTCGAGTTCCGTAAGGCGGTCAACGAACTGGTCTGTAAACCCTGCCGGCTTGCGTACCCGGTGCGCGACGGCATTCCGGTGATGCTTGAAGACGAGGCCCGCGCCTTGAGTGACGACGAGGCGAGCGCCTGAACATGGCTGCGCCTTTCCAGGCTGTGGTGCCGGCGCGCTACGCGTCTACTCGTCTGCCGGGCAAGCCGCTGGCCGACATCGCCGGCAAGCCGATGGTGGTGCGTGTCATGGAACGTGCGCAGGCCTCTGGTGCCGAGTCGGTCTGGGTGGCGACCGATCACGCCGAAGTGGAGTCAGCGGTGCGTGCTTGCGGCGGCAAGGTGCTGATGACGCGGCCCGATCATCCGAGTGGTACCGATCGTCTGGCAGAAGTGGTCGAGACGCTCGGCTGGCTGGACGAGACGATTGTCGTCAATGTGCAGGGCGACGAGCCGCTGATTGACCCGGCCGTCGTTGCGGCGGTGGCGCAGGCATTGGCTGGCGATCCGGATGCCGCGATCGCGACCGCTGCTCACCCGATCCATAATGCCGATGAGTTCTTCAACCCGGCGGTGGTCAAAGTGGTGTGCGATGCGGCCGGCAATGCGATGAGCTTTTCGCGGGCGCCGATCCCGTGGGCACGCGATGCCTTTGCCCGCGACCGCAGTGTCTTGCCGGCCGAACTCGGTGCGCTGCGCCACGTCGGGCTCTACGCCTATCGGGTGTCCTTTCTGCGCCGCTACGCCGCCTTGGCGCCGTCGCCGCTCGAATCGTTAGAGATGCTCGAGCAGTTGCGTGCGCTGTGGCACGGCTACCGGATCCGCGTGATCACGCTTGCGTCGGCGCCGCCGGCCGGCGTGGACACGCCCGAAGACCTGGCCCGCGTGCGGGCTCATTTCGAATCGGCCGCCGCTTAGTCGGCCGGGGCGGTAAGTTCAGGGTAAGCGCGGCAGCCGATACTGGCGATTGCCGCCACACATATCAGGAGAAGGGGAGATGCGTCTGATTCTTTTGGGCCCGCCGGGTGCGGGCAAAGGTACCCAAGCCAAGTTCATCACCGAGAAATATGGCATCCCGCAGATCTCGACCGGCGACATGTTGCGCGCCGCGATCAAGGAAGGCACGCCGCTGGGCCTTGCCGCCAAGCAAGTGATGGATGCCGGTCAGCTGGTATCGGATGATCTGATCATCGGCCTCGTCAAGGAACGCCTGGCCCAGCCGGACTGCGCCAAGGGCTACCTGTTCGACGGCTTCCCGCGCACGATTCCGCAGGCCGAAGCGCTCAAGAGCTCGGGTGTGGCGCTCGACTTCGTGCTGCAGATTGATGTGCCCGATTCCGAGATCGTCACCCGCATGAGCGGGCGCCGCGTTCACCTAGCCTCCGGCCGTACCTACCATGTGGTGTTCAACCCGCCCAAAGTGGAAGGCAAGGACGATGTGACGGGCGAGCCGCTGGTACAGCGGGATGACGACCGTGAGGAAACCGTCAAGAAGCGCCTCGAGGTCTACCACTCGCAGACCGCGCCGCTGGTGAAGTACTACAGCGACTGGGCGGCGACGGGGGATGTCAAGGCGCCGAAGTACCGAATGATCTCTGGCCTGGGCAGTGTGGACGCGATCACCACGCGCGCACTTGAAGCTTTGGCCTGATGGGCAACCCGGCGCGACCCGGCAAGGGTTGCGCCGTTCTCGTCTAAGTCTTCCGCCTCGCGCCACCACCGGCGCAACACCGCGCTGCCACCCACCAGCAGCGCCAGCGTGATCCCGACAAACAGCAGCGTCAGCCAACCGGGTCGTGTTGCGGCGTTCACGATCTGCTCGGCGAACACAGCACTCACCAATACCAGCGGCAACATGCCGATCGCGCTGCCGAAGAGGAAGTCGCGCAGGCGGATCGTGCTTGCCCCGGCCACCATGTTCACCAACGCAAAGGGCGCCACGGGCACCAGCCGCAGCGCGATCGAGCTGAGCACGCCGCGATGCCCCAAGCGCTGGCTGATGTAGCGCACGCGCGGGCCGGCCACGCGGCTGATCGCCTCCTGCGCGAGCCAGCGACCGAACAGGAAGCTCTGCGCGGCGCCGAGGGCTTCGATATGGCCGGCTTCGAAAACCGAGCCGAGCATCCCTGCGATCTCGCTGGTGGCCAACGCGCCTTGGCTGAGACGCAGCCAGGGTCGGAACAGCCACCGATCGCAGTTCGCCAGACCAGACGACTTGATCAGGCAGCAGCGGCCCGCAAAGGCCTGCGGCCGGTAGTCATGGAGGCCATGACCTGGGCCGCCAGTCCGGTGTCGGCGAACATTGCGCCAAGGAGACAGCCGTTTGACTTCGGCATCGACCTGCAGCGCTTCGCGCACGTCCACATCGACCGCGATCACGGTGCCGTTGTCGCGGCGTTTTTCGAGTTTGGTGCCGAGCCGCGTCCGCATCGCTTCCGCCGGCACGTTGTCGAGTAAGGCGCCGTCGACAAGCAGATCGCCGTTGAGCAGCACCGGCGGCAATAGCCCGGCCGGCGAGTTGCTGGCCAGCACGGCGCGCCATAGCGGGCCGGTGTCTTGCACCGTGGTACAGGCTTGGCTGAGGTTGCAGGCGGCGGCGAAGTAGGGGCGCCAGAGCGCGTCGGCCGTGGCGTCGCCGAACAGGCGCCGCAACTCGCGTTCGATTCGCCGTCCGCAGAGCACCGAAATCACGGGCAGCGACGGTCGCTCGCCGGTGCGTGTGAAGCGCAGGATGTTCTCGCGGATGTCGTCAAAGCCAATGCCGCAGGCGTACTGCGCCCCAATCAGGGCGCCCATGCTATTGCCGCCGATCAGGTCGATCGGGATGTTGGCTTCTTCGAGCGCACGGAGCACGCCCAGATGCGCGAAGCCGCGCGCACCGCCACCACCGAGCACGATGCCGGTTGCGTGTCCGGTCAGAAAACGCGCAAGGCTTTCGTGGTCACCGGGTGTGTCTTGTTGCTGGAGGTAGATCCGCTCCACCTCGCGCGCCACGGCGACGGCGCGGTTGGCGCGCTTGTGCCGGCTGGGGGCAACAGAGCCAGATGCTGCCGCTTGTAGGTCAGCCCCGGCTCCATGCGGAGTTGTTGTTCGAGCCCGCCAACCGTCGAGGTATCGGTGCTGCGCGCAACGAAGATCACCTGGTCGGCTTGCCGCACGGCGAACTTTGTCCAGGGCGAGAGCGCCGCTTCCGATTCGTACAGGATGAAGTCGGCCGAGACTTCCATCGCGTCCACGTAGCAGCGGGTTTTGCTGCAGCAGCGTTTCGTAGTCGGCGCGGCTGAGCTCCGCCACCGTCGAGTCGCGCAAGGCCACGACGTCGGCCGTGCGCGGCTGCTGCAGGATCATGCCGGTCTCGCCGATGCACTCGCCCGGGTACAACTCGGTGTAGAGAAGCAGACTCCCTTCCCGGTCCTTGCGGGCCACGCGCAGCCTGCCGGCCAGTACGATCACGGGCTGCCTGAGGGCTCTCTCTCGCGATAGACCACTTCGCCCGCGGCTTTGCGGACCAGCTTGAGGCGCGCGACGAGTTGCGACAGCGCCGCGTCGTCAACCTGCCCGAACAGGCGACTGCCGCGCAGGATGTCGTGGATCCGTGCCGCGTCATAACCGGCGTCGGACATGGCGGTTCCCGTGCGGGAGCGGGCTTAGAGGCGGACTGCGGGATTGAGCGTGTAGCGGCCGGTGAATGAGGCCTGCGCCAGGATGTGCTTGGCGATGGCCGCGCGCACCTCGGCGCCGCCGAAGCGGCCATCGATCGGCACCCGATCGATGTCGAGCGCGTAAAGCGTGAAGATGTAGCGGTGCGGCAGTTCGTCGTTCCATGGCGGGCATGGGCCGTCGTAGCCGTGGTAATCGCCGGCCATGTCGGGGTCGCCAGCAAACCAGCCAGTGTAGTCGTTAAGCCCCTGGCGGGTGCCGAGCGGGCCAGCGCTGGGCTTGCCGCGGGCAACGACCCCGTCGCTGAAGCTGCCTGCCGCGATCTCGTCAATGCCGACCGGGATGTCGATCAGCACCCAATGAAAGAAATCCACCCGAGGCAAGGTGATCGGAACGCTGCGGCCTTCCTGATTGACGTCGTCACCACGGCTCGGGACGTCCGGATCGTGGCAGATCACGGCGAAGGAGCGGGTGCCGTCGGGCGCGCCCGACCACGCGAGGTGCGGGTTGCGGTTGGCCGACAGCGCGACATGGCCGGGTGTGGCCTGGACTGCGAAGGCGAACTCGCCTGGGATTGGTGCGCCGTCGCGAATGCTGTTGCTCCAGAGCTTCATGGGTGCCTCCCTGGGTATCATTGCGCCGGCAGCGAACCGCTACCGGCAGGAACTGCGAAATCCGTTCGATGCCACGACTAGCCTTTCAAGCGCGCCGGCGGAAGTCGGCGACTCTGAAGCCGAGCGCGAACAGGGTCGCGAAGTAAACGGCCGCGCCGCCACACACCACCGCCGTGAGCCAGAGCACGCGTTGCAGGCCCTGCATGTCGAGCCAGCGGTGCTCGCCGCCCATGCCCAGCCACAACGCCACCGCCATCACCGCCAACGCACCGGCCTGCCGCATAGCAAAGCGGCCCCAGCCCGGCTGCGGTTTGAAGATGCCGCGGCTGCGCAGCCCCTGGAATAGTAGTGCGGCATTGAGTGTTGCCGCCAGGCCGATCGACAGCGCAAGCCCAGCATGCTTCAACGGCCCGATGAAGGCGAGGTTAAGTGCTTGTGTCACGCAAAGTGTCAGCAATGCGATTTTGACTGGCGTCTTGATGTCCTGCCGCGAATAGAACGCCGGCGCGAGAATCTTGACCAGGATGATGCCCGAGAGGCCCACCGCGTAGGCGGTCAGCGCCGAGCGCGTCTGCATGACGTCGTTGGCCGAGAAGGCACCATGGTGGAAGAGTGTTGTCACGAGCGGCACGGCCAGGATACCAATACCCACCACCGCGGGCAGCGTAAGCAGCAGTGCCAGGCGCAGACCCCAGTCGAGCAGCGCCGCGAATTCCTCGTGGTCGCCTTTGGCGTGTAGTTTGGACAGGCTTGGCAGCAGGATTGTGCCGAGTGCCACGCCTAGCATTCCGGAGGGGAATTCCATCAAGCGGTCGGCGTAGTAGAGCCACGAAACAGAGCCGGTCGGGAGGAAGGAGGCGAAGATGGTGTTGATCAGCAGACTGATCTGCGCCACCGATACGCCCAGGGTGGCTGGCGCCATCAATTTAAGCACCCGACGCACCCCGGGATCGGACCAGTCAGGGCGGAAGCGCGGCAGCATGCCGATCTTCTTCAGTGCAGGCACCTGAAAAGCCAGCTGCAGTATGCCGCCTAGAAACACTGCCCAACCGAGTGCCAGCACGGGCGGATCAAAGTATGGTGCGGCGAATAGGGCCATGACGATGAAAGCGACGTTCAGCAACACAGGTGTGAATGCCGCCACCGAGAAACGGCTCCAAGCATTCAGGATGCCGCCCGCCAGCGCGACCAGCGCCATGAAAAGGATGTAAGGGAAGGTGATTCGGGTGAGTTCGACGGTCAGGGCGAATTTGTCCGCGTTTTTCGCGAAGCCTGGCGCCGAGACCAGAATCACGGCGGGCGCGAAGATCACGCCCATTAGCGCCACCAGGGCTACGACAATGCCAAGCAGGCTCGCCACATGGTCGACCAGTGCGCGGGTCTCTTCCTCGGTGCGGCGGTTCTTGTATTCGGACAAAATTGGCACAAAGGCCTGCGAGAACGCGCCTTCCGCGAAGAGCCGCCGCAGCAGGTTGGGGAGGCGGAAGGCAACGAAGAATGCGTCTGTCGCGATGCCAGCGCCGAATGCGCGCGCGATGACAAAGTCTCGAACGAAGCCGAGGATGCGCGACAGCAGGGTCATGCCGCTGACTGTCGCAAGGGCCTTGAGGAGATTCACTGAGTTTGCCGGAGGTAAGCTAAGCGGGGGATGATAGCGATGCCCGTATTGTGCGGGCAACTTAATCGCTTGCCTAATTAGCAGAAGGTCGTTAAAATCGTCGGCTTTCTGTACGAATACTAACTGGACGTTCCAACATGGCCAACTCGGTACAAGCCCGCAAACGCGCGCGCCAGGCGCTCAAGGCGCGAGCTCACAACGCCAGCCTCCGTTCCCGTCTGCGCACCGCGATCAAGGCGGTTCGTAAGGCCATCGACGCGGGCGATCAGGCAGCTGCAAAGCAAGTCTTTGAGCAGTCGATGAGCACGATCGATTCGATCGCTGACAAGAAGATCATCCACAAGAACAAGGCTGCCCGTCACAAGTCGCGTCTGTCGGCTGCGATCAAGGCACTGGGCGCTACCGCCTGAGTTCTTGCTGATCTGGCATGAAAAACGGCTTCCCTTGGGAAGCCGTTTTCTTTTGTGCCTCGCCTTCGGCGAGGCTTAGCCTTGTTCGTCGGCGAGAGGATCGACCTGAAGGTCGTTGTCCTTGGCAAAGTTGACGAGGAAGTTGTAGGCGAGGGGTTCGAGTTCGTGCAGCCGCTTGTCGATCGGA
>JAJZLD010000357.1 GCA_021803785.1 Pseudomonadota bacterium
TCGCGCTGCCCCACAACATCAGCGAACACCCCGCAGACTGAAGCCGCGGCCACGCGCCGCCGACCCAACACTCCGAAAATGTAGTGGCAACACCCGCACGCGGGCATACAAACTATTGATATCGCCAGTATTTATAAAACCCACTGTCCAAGTGGGGTCTTGAACAGGCGGGCGTCGGGATCGATCGTCGAAGCACGGGTCGCGCTGGAGCGTCGTTCGCCGCGGAAATCGGCTTCGGCATTGCGGTTGCGGCGTGGGGCGGGTCATCGGTCGCAGCGGATGCCGCGCCGGGATGCGCTCCTCAAGATCGACGTAGATCAACAGCGATCACGTCACCTCGTCCGATCGGCGCATTGCCACCTCCGTCCTCGCAGTGGCGTTGGTGCATCATGTTCTGCAGCCGGCCTCGAGGCGGGGACTCTTCAGCGCCTTGTTAAGGGGAACGGCTGAACTTGTATGGGCGCAGTAGGGATGATTGTATGGGAATTGTGGAAATGAATCAGTATAAACTGATCGATTTCAGTGATTTGGTCGAACCGTTTAGATGCGGATGCCATATGCGATAAATCTGGGTACTGGGCGTTATTGTTGTCATTGCATTCGCAAATCTCGGATTTTGATGCATTACTTCATGACAGGTCAGCAAAAAATCCCACCTTGGCATGATTGCTGAAAAATCCAGCAATGAGATGGGTGATCGCTGAGATCAGTTCGCCCACGTAGGTGTTGGCAAGCTGCGAAAGCCTGGCTTCGCGAAAAGATAGCCTTGCATGAGCGTAATCCCGAGATCGTTCAACGCCGAGCATTCGCCAAGCGTTTCGATGCCTTCGGCAACGACGGTGATCCCCATTTCCCGGCACATCGCAGCGCAATGGCTGACGATGCTCCTGCGCCTCTTGTCTGACTCGATGCCGCGGATCAGTTCCATATCGAGCTTCACCAGATCCGGGCGGAATTTGGCGAGTAGATTGAGATTGGAATATCCCGACCCAAAATCATCAATCGCCGTGCGGAAGCCCATAGCTGCGTATTCCGCCACGATATCGGCCAAATGATCGGGCGCGCTCAACAATTCTCCCTCGTTAATCTCGAAGATAAGCTTTCTGGTTGGAAATCTGGTCCGGGCGGCAGCTTGCAGAGTCGTGCGAATGCACGCTCGGGGCTCATAGACTGCATTGGGCAGAAAATTGATCGAGAGATCGCAAGAACTATCGCCGAGCCCAAGAGCGGCGGCGGTTTCAATCGCCGTCACTCGACATGCTTGGTCAAAAGCATAGAGTTCCGACTGGCCGATGGTTTCCAATATACTCCCAGCCGACTCTCCGGCGGGGCCGCGCACCAAAGCCTCATAGGCAAACACTGATCGTGCCGCGACATCGATGATTGGCTGAAATGCCATGGCGAGCGGCCTGTCGAATTGCCCCTGTCGACAGCCTGCACATGAGCTTGTGTCTCTGAGGCGCGCTTTTATCAGCCCCATTATCGCGTCGCCATTATTGATACATCCTCAAGTAGATGCTTTCGAGAGATACAAATTAAGCATCCAAAAGAATGCAACCAATTATTTAACGATCGCCTAAAATATATATCACCGTTTCTCGACGTCGCTGATGGTTCAGTCAATCGTGCGGGCAAGGCATGCGTCGCATCGTCAATGAGCAGTCTCGGGCCAGCGTTTCGCCGTCCCTTGACGCCGACGGCGCCATCACCTTATCAATATGATAATTCGATAATTCCGGAAATGACGATGAACGGACCGCCGGCAATCGACGCATCCTGGACCGTCGCGGCGCTTGCCGCTCTGGCGCACGAGCACCGTCTCGCCGCCTATCGCTTCCTGGTCGAGGCAGGACCGGCTGGCCTGCCGGCGGGCGAGATCGCCGAGCGGCTCGGCCTCGCGGCGTCATCCCTCACATTCCATATCCAGGCCCTGACCCGCGCCGGGCTGATCACCCAGCGGCGCGCCAGCCGCCATGTAATATACGCTGCCGATTTCACCGCCATGAACGGCCTGGTCGCCTATCTCGTGCGCAATTGCTGCGGCCACGCGGCCGCCCCCGCGCCGGCCTGTGAACCGGGGCGGTCCGCAACAAAACAAGGATCAGACACATGACCGTCACGATCTACCACAACCCTGCCTGCGGCACGTCGCGCAACGTCCTCGGCCTGATCCGCAATGCGGGGCTCGAGCCGGTGGTGATCGAATATCTGAAAACCCCGCCCTCGCGCGAGGAGTTGCGCGGCCTGATCGCGCGGATGGGCGTGCCCGTTCGCGCCGTGCTACGCGAGAAGGGCACGCCCTATGCCGAGCTCGGTCTCGATGATGAAACGCTGACCGACAATGCACTGCTCGACGCGATGATGGCCCACCCGATCCTCATCAACCGGCCGATCGTCGTCACCGAGCGCGCCGTCCGCCTCTGCCGCCCCTCCGAAACCGTGCTCGACATCCTGCCCACTCCCCAGCAGGGCGCCTTCACCAAGGAAGACGGGCAGCAGGTGGTCGACGACGCCGGCCGCCGCCTGCCCTGACCCACCCGCCCGTCACCCGGAAGACCCTCCATGCTCGCCTTCGCGATCTTCATCGCCACACTCGCGCTCGTCATCTGGCAGCCTCGCGGCCTCGGCATTGGCTGGAGCGCGATGGCCGGGGCGGCGGTCGATCTCGCCCTCGGCATCGTCCACTGGCGGAATATCCCCACCGTCTGGCACATCGTCTGGAACGCGACCTTCACCTTCGTCGCGCTGATCGTCGTTTCGCTGCTGCTGGACGAGGCCGGTTTCTTCCGTTGGGCGGCGCTGCATGTCGCGCGCTGGGGCCGTGGGCGCGGACGCCTGCTGCTGCCGCTGGTTGTGCTGTTCGGCTTCGCGATCGCCGCGGTCTTCGCCAATGACGGCGCCGCACTGCTGCTGACGCCGATCGTCATGGCCATTCTCGCCAGCCTCGAATTTCCCCCCGCCGCGGCGCTCGCCTTCATCATCGCCACAGGCTTCGTCGCCGACACGACGAGCCTGCCGCTGGTCATCTCCAACCTCGTCAACATCGTCAGCGCCAATTTCTTCGGCATCGGCTTCACTCGCTACGCCCTGGTGATGGTACCGGTCGATCTCGTCGCCCTCGCGGCGACCCTCGGCGTGCTGATGCTGCGCTACGGCACCGTCGCCAGCCGGCATTATGATGTGGATGACCTCGAAGCCCCAGCGCACGCAATCCGCGACCATGTCGTCTTCCGCGCTGCCTGGCCGGTGCTCGCCCTCCTGTTCGTGGCCTATTTCGTCACCGCGCCGCTCGGCGTACCGGTTTCCTATGTGACAATCGCCGGCGCGATCGCGATGCTGGCCCTCGCCGCGCGCTGGCCTGGTGGCGGCGGCGTGATCGATATCGGGCGCGTGCTGCGCGGC
>JAJZLD010000358.1 GCA_021803785.1 Pseudomonadota bacterium
CGCTACATCTTCCCGGGCGGAATCCTCGATCGTGATCGCCTGGATCACGACCCGCCCTCCGGGCGCAACCCGGTCGCGCAGTTGCTGGAAGTAAGACGGCCAGAAGCGCTCACCGACCGCCTCATACATCTCGATCGATACGATATGGTCGTAGTGGCCGCGCACGTCGCGGTAGTCACACAACTCAAACGCGGCGAGTTCGCCGAAGCCACCGCGTTCGGCCCGTTCGCGTGCGAACTTGAGCTGGGCCGGTGACAGCGTGAGCCCCAGCACCTCGCAACCATATTCGAGCGTCGCGATCTCGGCAAAGCCACCCCAGCCACAGCCGACTTCGAGGATGCGCTGGCCAGGCTTGGCGCCGAGCTGTTCGAGAATCCGGCGGTACTTGGCGCGCTGAGCTTCTGCCAACGGCTGATTTGGCTCGGCGAACAGGGCGCTGGAGTAGGTCATCGTTTCGTCCAGCCAGAGCTGATAGAAATCGTTACCCAGATCGTAGTGCGCCTCGATGTTGCGGCGCGCGCCCTTGCGGGTGTTTGCGCGCAGCGAATGCCAGATCTTGTAGCCGAGCAAACGCAGCGCGTTGCCGTGAATCGCACGGCTCATCGCATCGCGGTTCTGCGCCGAGAGCGTGAGCAGCGCGGCGAGGTTGTCGGTACGCCAGAGCCCGTTGACAAAGTCTTCCGCAAAGCCGATCGAGCCCTTGCTGATCAGCGTCTCGAACACGCCCCAATCGCCAATCTCCAGGCTCGCAACGCGGTGGCCTTCGCCCACGCTGACCCGCTCGGAGTTCGGCAGGGTGATGTCCAGGCTGCCGCCACGCATAGCGCCGAGCATCTTCAGCACCGCGTTCGCGGCACCCGGCAACAGCTCGATGCGGGAAGCGAGCGTATTTTCGATCGCGCTCATGATGTCGTCTCCTTGAGAGGCGGAACGGGTTTGCGGTGAAAGGGCACGCGCTTGAGGAACAGCTTCAGCGCCTGCCAATGGATGCGCGCGACCACGCCCAGCGTCATGAACGGAAAACGCAGGGCCACGCGCATCAGCCCCGGCGCCGACAACGCCTCGGCGCGGCCTGACATGCGGGTCGTCAGCTGATGGCGGTCAGCGTCGAAAAGATCGATCGCCACACTGGCGACGCTACCGCGCTCGGCGAAGCGGAATCGGTACTCCCCCCGCACCGGGAAGAACGGCGACACATGAAAGACCTTGCTTGAGCGGAAGCTGTCGCCACTGACGATCGGTCGCGCGTCCGGATGCGCGACCAGGTAGTTGTGACGCTCGCCGAAGGTGTTGTTCACCTCGCACAGCACCGCGCGCAACACGCCCGCCCGGTCATGACAGAACCAGAAGCTGACCGGGTTGAATACAAAGCCCATCAGGCGCGGAAAGGTCTGCAGCACGACTTCGCCGTTACAGGCCTCGGCCAACCCATGCTGAGCCAGCAACGCGCGAATCCAGGGCAGCAGCGGGCTGCCGTCGCGCGCACCATGATCACGATTACGGAACGAGAACAGGCGAACACGCTCGACGCCAAATAGCACGTTGTCCGCCTCGTGCAGACGCGAAAGCGGCAGGCGCACCCAGGCCAGCGGATAGGCAAAGCGGTGCACGACGGGCCAATGGCGAGCATGCATCACGCCGCCCAGGCACAGCCGCGGAGTGGTATCCGCTCTCATGCACGCGCCTCGGCGCGCACAGGCTCGGCCTTCCACGGCGCGACCGCACCCAGCACGCTGCACACATCCACTGCCGACTTCAGGCCGTCCTCATGGAAACCATAACCCGTCCAGGCACCGCAGAACCAGGTGTGATTGCGCCCCTGAAGCATCGGCAGATGCGCTTGCGCCGCAACGGCGGCCGCATCGAACACCGGATGCGCATAGTCGATTTCTGCAATCAGATGCGACGGCGACGGCTCGCGGAAGGGGTTCAGCGACACCACCACCGGCGTCTTCCATGGCAAGGGCTGGAGCTGGTTGATCAGGTAGGACACCGCGACCGAACGATCGGCGGGAGCGCCCGCGCTGGCGGCGTAGTTCCACGCACTCCAGGTTGAACGCCGGCGCGGCAGCAGCGCCGGGTCGGTGTGCAGCAGGGCGCGATTGGGCTGGTAACGCACCGCGCCGAGCACCGCGCGTTCCTGCGGCGTGGCCGCACTGCCAAGGATGGCCAGGGTCTGATCCGAATGGCAGGCAAAGATCACCTGATCGAAGACTTCCGCGCCGTGCGCGGTGAGCAGCTTCACCTTGCCGGCCTCACGCCGCACACCGCCCACCGGGCAGCCCAGGCGGATATCCGGAAGCTGCGCGGCGATGCGGCGTACGTACTCGCGTGCGCCGCCCTTCACCGTCATCCATTGCGGCCGATCGCTCACCTGCAGCAGGCCGTGGTTGTGGCAGAACTGCAGGAAGGTTGCGACCGGGTATTCAAGCATCGTACGCGGCGGGCAGGACCAGATCGCCGCCGCCATCGGCACCAAATACCAGTCGCGGAACTCGACGCCATAGCCATTGCGATCGAGGTAGTCGCCCAGCGATATCGGCGGCAGTGCGTGCTCGCGCGCCTCGCGGGTCGTTTCGCGATTGAAGCGCACGATGTCCTGCAACATGCGCCAGAAGGCCGGCCGCGCGAGGTTGCGCTTCTGCGCAAAAACCGTGGCGAGGCTGCTGCCCGCCCACTCGATATCGGGCTCGGCAACGCTCACGGCGAAGCTCATGTCGCTATTGACCACCGGCACATCAAGCGCCGCGAACAGCGCGCACAGGTTCGGGTAGGTGCGGCGGTTGAATACCAGGAAGCCGGTATCCACCCCATGCGTGACACCTTCCAGCGTGACATCCACGGTGTTGGTGTGCCCGCCCAGCCGCTGGGCCGCCTCAAACACCACCACATCGTGCTGCTCGCGCAGCAGCCAGGCCGCCCCCAAGCCAGCGATCCCCGAGCCGACAACGGCAATGCGCTGGCGTGGCCCTTGCGCCAAAGCGTGCGCGTGAAATTCATGCATGTGCATCGCGAGTCCCTCTCGTCTCAAATGTCGCGCCCGCTCAGGGCGCAGCGAGCAGCGATTCGATCTTCGCCACGATCGCCGGGCTTTCCGGCTGCATGCCGCTGTCAAAACTCACAACGCGATTGCCGCTGCGATCAATCAGGTACTTGTGAAAGTTCCAGGAGGGCGCTACGCCCGTCGACTTGGCGAGCTGGCGATAAAACGGATGCGCTGCTGCACCGACCACTGAGGTCTTTGCCGCCATCGGAAACTTCACACCGTAGGTCATCTTGCAAAACTCGGCGATCTCTTTCTCGCTGCCGGGCTCCTGCTGGCCGAAGTCGTTCGACGGGAAGCCGACTACGACCAGTCCGCGGCCGGAGTACTTCTGGTATTCGCCC
>JAJZLD010000359.1 GCA_021803785.1 Pseudomonadota bacterium
TCATCGCTCGCGAGACGATCAAGGCGCTTCGCAAGAACGTGCTGGCCAAGTGCTACGGCGGCGATATCACGCGAAAGAAGAAACTCCTCGAGAAGCAAAAAGAGGGCAAGCGCCGCATGAAGCAGGTCGGTAACGTCGAGATTCCGCAGGAGGCGTTCCTGGCCGTGCTGCGTGTCGAAGACAACAAATAACCTCCGAAGAGTCAGGAGACGTCGTGGATTTTGCGTTGATTCTGTTCGTGCTGTCCGTCTTGACCGGCGCCTTGTGGTGCGCGGACCGATTTGTGTTCCGCAAAAAGCGTCCGCAGGGCACGCCGGAGCCGGTCTGGGTTGAGTGGGGTGCCGGATTCTTTCCGATCCTCCTTGCGATTTTTCTGCTGCGTTCGTTTCTGGTTGAGCCCTTCCGTATTCCGTCTGGCTCGATGATTCCGACGCTGCTGGTCGGGGACTTCATTCTTGTCAATAAATTCGCCTACGGTATTCGTCTGCCGGTGATCGACAAGAAGATCATCGACACGGGTTCTCCAAAACGTGGCGACGTGGTCGTATTCCGGTATCCGCAGAATCCTTCGCAGGACTACATCAAACGGGTAATCGGCCTCCCCGGTGACAGGATCGAATACATCAACAAGCGCTTGCGCATTAACGGTGAAGAAATCGCCGTCAAGCAAATCGAGGACTACCTGCATACGGACCGTCTGCAGTATTCACATCGCTATGTGGAAAAGATCGGTAGCGTCGAACACCAGATGCTTAACGACGCGGATGCGCCGCCGTTCGTGAGTCAAACCTTGCCTTATCCGGGGCGTGAGAACTGCGTCTATACTGTCGAAGGCGTGCGGTGTTCCGTGCCGGCTGGGCACTACTTCATGATGGGCGACAACCGCGACCAAAGTTCCGACTCTCGGGTGTGGGGTTTCGTGCCGGACGCAAATCTTCGTGGTAAGGCTTTCTTCATTTGGTTCCACTTCGGAGATCTCTCCCGAATTGGGTCCTTTCACTAATCGCACGGAGTGATTGATGCGGAATCGTCAATACGGGCTTTCCTTGATCGGCACCATGATCGCTGCGGCTTTGGTTGTCGGAGCGATTATCTTGGCGATGCGAATGGTGCCGGTATACAACGAGTACTTTGCGGTCAAGAAGACGTTGAACTCGCTAGCCGCCAGCGGTGAAGCGACCAGTCCGGAGGCAATCAGGAATTTGTTCGCCAAACGATCCGGCGTGGAGGATATCGACTCCATTTCAACGACGGATTTGGTGATCACCAAGGAAAATGGGCGCTGGGTGATTAGCGTGGAGTGGCAACGAACCATCCCGTTGGTGGCTAATGTGTCTTTGCTGTTTCACTTTTCTGCGTCCAGTTCGGCTGAGCCAGCCGCCAGCCAGTAATCAATGAACCGAGACTGCTTTCAGGCGGCGCTTGGGTATCAGTTTTCTGATGCTGGCCTCCTGGCGCAAGCGCTAACTCACCGGAGCTTTGGGACGCCTCACAACGAGCGACTTGAGTTCATTGGTGACTCGGTTCTGAATTGCGTCGTTGCGCGCGCGCTGTTCGACCGGTTCCCGGAACTTGATGAAGGCACCTTGTCCCGCTTGCGGGCTGGGTTGGTCAAGCAGGATGCGCTTCATGCTCACGCACTGAGCTTGTCGCTCGGAGACCTCTTGCGCTTGGGCGAAGGTGAGCTGCGCAGTGGCGGGCATCGGCGCCCATCGATCCTCGCAGACGCGCTTGAGGCCGTGTTTGGCGCAATCTTTCTTGACGCCGGATTTGACGCGGCGAGCGGCGTTATTGGGCGCTTGTATGCAGCATCGATTGCAGCCATCGACCCGCGTACCGCCGGCAAGGACCCGAAAACCGCGCTACAGGAGTGGCTGCAGGCCCGCCGTCACCCGTTGCCAAATTACGAAATGGTGCAAGTGCGCGGAGAAGCGCATGCGCAGGAGTTTGAAGTGTCATGCCGGATCCCGGCCCTGATGCTAGAAACCAAGGGCCGTGGCGCGAGTCGCCGCGCGGCGGAACAGCAGGCTGCACGGGCAGCGCTGGATCGGATCGAGAAACTATGACAGAGCTTCAGGCGCCGGACGAGAACGGATTCCGTACCGGTTTTCTCGCGATTGTTGGTCGGCCGAACGTTGGCAAATCGACGCTGCTGAACCATTTGATCGGCCAGAAGATCAGCATTACCTCACGCAAGGCGCAGACGACGCGGCATCGGGTAAATGGTGTGCTGACCAATGACACACACCAGTTTGTGTTTGTCGATACGCCCGGCTTCCAAAAGCAGCATTCGAACGCACTCAATCGCGCGATGAATCGCAGCGTTACGCAAGCGCTTGGTGATGTGGACGTCGTGCTCTTCGTTATCGAAGCAGGGAAGATGACGGCGGCTGATCGCGCAGTCATGGAACTGCTTCCGTCGCATATCCCCGTGGTACTGGTCATCAACAAGGTGGACCGGATTGCAGATAAACGTCAGTTGCTCCCATTCATCGCAACCGTCGCGGCAGAGCGAGAATTTGCTGCGGTCGTCCCTTTGTCAGCTGAAACTGGTGCGAACGCAGAAGAGCTGTTGAAGGCATGCGGGCCACTGCTCCCAGAGCAGCCAGCGATTTTCGATGCAGACGACATCACCGATCGGAGCGAGCGCTTCCTCGCCGCTGAGTTCATTCGGGAGAAGCTCTTCCGCCTGCTTGGCGAAGAGCTGCCCTATGGTTTGGCGGTTGAAATCGAGAAGTTCGAGATCGACGGGCCGGTGCGTCGCATCTTTGCAGCCATCATCGTCGATCGGCCGAGCCACAAGGCCATGGTCATTGGACGCGGTGGTGAAAAGCTTAAACGCGTGTCGTCCGAGGCGCGTGTCGATTTGGAGAAACTGTTCGGCGGCCCCGTCTACCTTGAGGTGTGGGTGAAGGTCAAAGGCGGTTGGGCGGATGATGAGCGTGCGCTCAAGAGTCTCGGTATCGAATAAGACCTCGCGCCGATGGATTGACTGCGCCTGATGAGTAGCAAACGCGTCGAGCAGCAGTCGGCCTTCGTTCTGCACACCCATCCGTGGCGAGAAACCAGCTACGTTGTTGACATGTTCTGCCGTGACCATGGCCGCGTGGCCATGGTCGCCAAGGGCGCGCGGCGTCCGCGTGCTGCGCTGCGTGGCGTCCTGCTCGCCTTTCAGCCTCTGGAGATCAGTTGGAGCGGCGCCGGGGAGCTGAAGACGCTGGTCGCGGCGGAATGGCAAGGCGGCCAGCCGATGCTCGCCGGCAGCGCGCTCATGTGCGGCTACTACGCCAACGAGTTATTGGTGCGCCTGCTGCCGCGCGAAGATGCGCATCCGCGCCTCTTTGATGCCTATGCGAGCCTACTGCGGCGCGTTCG
>JAJZLD010000040.1 GCA_021803785.1 Pseudomonadota bacterium
TGGCGTCTGCCTTGTAATCGGTCGACAGCAGCGTGGTCACTGACGCGGTGAAGCGCCGCTGTACGCCGAAGGCGAGGATGCTGTCCTGCTCTTCGGGGGCGGCTGCGCGATGAAAGCGCAGGCCGGCGCCACCCGCGGCCGATGCTGCGCAGCGATCCTGCGGCAGCGCCGCAGCGTCAGCGAAGATCAGCCACTCATGCAAGGCCTGTTGCGACACGGAGTCGGCCGGTGCGCCATCTTCGGCGAGCTCGCGAAAACAGAAGCCAAGCCCTTCCTCGGCAAGCAGGCGGGAGAGAAAGGCATAGTCGGTTTCCCGGTACTGCACGCAGAGCGAACGTGGCGGCAACTCGGCCAGGAATGCGGGGACTTCGTCAGCCAGGCGCCATTGCGCCAGGTTGGCGTACGGCGCCAGGACGCTTTCGATAATTGCGGTGAGCGGCTGCTCAAGGAAAACGCGGCTGTTCGCGGTGTCGTTGGCAAACCATAGCCATGGCACGAGTGTGAGGCGATAGCGCGCAAGGCCACCATCGGCTGCCAGTAGCACGGCGTTGCTGACATAGCCGCTGCGCTGGATGCGACTGCCATCGGCCAGCGTGATGCGCAGCGCGGCCTGTTTGCCATAGAGCGCGCCGGTGTCGACGCGGGCATCGGTGCTCAGCAGGTCGATCTGCCAGGTCGGGAGGTCTGATAGCGCTTCGCGTGCGCGGAAACGTTCCACCAGCCAGGGCGTGTCGTCACCTTCGAGACTAAAACCGAACAGGCGTGACTCTGAGGAGAACAGCGAGGTGGGAAGCATTGCGGACAGCAGGGACGCGACCGGCATGGTGTGGCGGACTCAAACGGGGATGTTGGATGATGACATTGGCAAATCTGGATGTCATGACGGCGCACATGGCAGTGTGATCTTCTTGGCAGACGCGTGTGGCGTCACATCGGGCGCGGCGCTGGCGAAACGAGGTTGATGCCGCGGGGGCGATGAGGGCGGCTGGTGCGGAATGAAAAAGGCCCCGCATGACGGGGCCTTTTTGGTACAAGCGCGAGCGCCGATCAGTTAACGCGGTAAATCAGGCGCAGCCAGCCGATCGTGCCCTCGGGGCGGTTGCGTGCGCCGAATTCTTGCAGCACCTTGAACTCAAGGCCGAGCGAAGAATCTTCGGTCTGCCAGCCTACCTGAGGGCCCAGTGCGAACACGCGCGCCTTGTTGCCGTTGTCGGCCACTGCGCCGGCAATGTCCGATTTGTCCTTGGTGGTCTGCACAATCATGTAGCCCGCTGCGCCGATGCGCAGGCCATCGCGGATCTGGTACATCGCGGCACCGTCCGAATGCAGGTACTGGCCGGAGGTGTACTGAGTGTCGTCGTTTTTGGTGTTGAACGAGTAGGTGGTGCGCGCACCGAACTCCCAGCCGTTCTCGGTCACGTAAGCCAGCGTCAGTGCGGGGCGGAAGGTCCAGAACTTGCCGGCGCCCGGGTTCACCGCGCGATCCTTGTCGTAGCTGCCCGTCGGTGCGACAAAGGCCGGTGCGAAAAGGATGCGGTAGGTGTCGGTTTGCCAATCGACGAAGGGTGCGATCTCCGTGTCGCCCATGCCGGACGCTTCGCCAGTGTTGGCGGCGGCGAGTTTCGCGATCTGCGCATCAACCAAGGTACCGATCGGCGCTGGCAGCGGCGTCGTGCGGTTGAGGTTGGTGGTCAGCGATGCTTTGACCAGCGGCACAGTGGCAGATACGCCAACGCGGCCGTCCCACAGCTGGTAGTCCGAGATCCAGCTTGCACGCAGCGCAAGCACGTCTGCACGAACCTGGCTGTCCTGTTCCGCGCTCACTTTGCCGATACCGGGGATGCTTGCGCTCTGGACCGGTGTGTTGCCTTCGTCGTCCTTGAACTCGCCGCCGTAGTAGTGCTGATAGTTCGCCTGCACATATAAACCGGGCATCGCCGGCGAAGTCAGATCCTGCCCGGGCATGCCCAGCAGGGCGCGCAGCTGGCCGCGTTCGGTTGCGATCGCCGGGGCGTTCGCGGTGATCGTCAGCAGCATTGCTACGATCAGATGGTGTGTTTTCATCATTTTCCTTTTGGCTTGTATTTTTTGGCGGGGTCTTCTGCGAGAATCCGCCCTCTCGCGTCCGGGTTGGCTTTTTTCCATACGGGTCCGTATTGGTGCAATCCCAACAACGGCGCGGATTGTTACACAAGACAGCATACAAAATTTGAAGGGGGTGTCCATGCGGTTGCGTATGGTGGGAAAAATGTTGTGTCGGGGCATCGCTCTGGCGTTTTTGGTGTGTGTCGGCCAAGCCTTCGCGGCGGTGGATGTGGACGGCGTCAGCTTTGAAGACGGCGACACCGTGGCCGGCCAGAAGCTGGTGCTCAACGGCGCTTCGTCGTCGCAGATTCTCTCTTCCAAAGCGACGGTGGTGGGCCTTTACATGGCGCAGAAGGCGAACACGCCGGAAGCGGCTTTTGCGGTGAAGGGTGCGAAGCGGATTCGATTGGTCGCGCTAAAGGAAATCTCGGCGAAGGATCTCGCGACGGTGCTGCTGGACCGGATCAGGCAGAACGCGACGCGCGACGAGGTCGAGAACAACATCCTGCAACTGGCGGCGATGGGGGCTGCCTTCAACAGCCGCCCGAAGCTGGTGAAGGGTGACGTGGTGACGCTGGACTGGAATCCAGGCCCCAAGACCACCGAGATCCGCATCAACGGGGATCTGGCAACGCAGCCGATCCAGGGCGATGCGTTCTATCCGGTGGTGATGAAGGTCTGGATCGGTCCGAAGGTGCGCGCCACTCTGCGCAACAACCTGCTCGGCGTGCCGAACTGATCGACGCCACGTTGCAATGAAAACGCCCCGCCGCTCGCGCGCCGGGGCGTTTTGTTGGGTGTGACGGCGTCTCAGGACACAGCAAGCATGCGATCGAGTGCCAGCTTGGCGAGCTTGGCTTCGTGGTCCGGCACGCTGATGCGGTTGACAATGTTGCCGTCAGCCAGGTTTTCGAGGGTCCAGGCCAGATGCTGCGGGTCGATGCGCTGCATCGTCGAACACATGCAGACCGTCGGCGACATGAACTCGACAATCTTGCCGTCGGCCTTCACTTCCTCGGCAAGGCGGCTCACGAGGTTCAGTTCGGTGCCCACCAACCAGCGGGTGCCGGACGGTGCGGCCTTGATGGTCTTGATGATGTACTCGGTCGAGCCGACATGCTCCGATTGGCGGCAGACTTCGAATGGGCTCTCCGGGTGCGAGATCACGATGCCGTCCGGGTACTTGTTGCGCCAGCGCACGATGTGCGCCGGCTGGAACATCTGATGCACCGAGCAGTGGCCCTTCCACAGCAGCATCTTCGCGTTGCGGATCTGCTCCGGCGTCAGGCCGCCGTATTCCTGATCCGGATCCCATACGACCATCTCTTCGAGCGGGATGCCCATCGTATGGGCCGTCCAGCGGCCAAGGTGCTGGTCCGGGAAGAAGAGGATCTTCGGTCGCTGCGCAAAGCTCCAGTCGAGAATCGTGCGCGCGTTCGACGAGGTGCATACGATGCCGCCGTGATCCCCGCAGAATGCTTTCAGGTCAGCCGCTGAGTTGATGTAGGTGACCGGCGTGATCTGCGCATCGGGCGATTCGCCCAGCACTTCGGTCAGCTCGCGCCAGCAGCGCTCCACTTTTGCCAGGTTGGCCATGTCGGCCATCGAACAGCCCGCCGCGAGGTCCGGGAGGATCGAGATCTGGTGGGGGTTGGAGAGGATGTCCGCGACTTCGGCCATGAAGTGCACACCGCAGAAAACGATGTAGTCTGCGTCGGATTGGCCAGCCAGGTGCGACAGGCGTAGCGAATCGCCTGTCAGGTCGGCATGTTGATACACGTCGGCGCGCTGGTAGTGGTGCACCAGTAGCACGGCCTTCTTTCCGAGGCGCGCGCGCGCGGCGCGAATGCGCTCCTGCGCCTCTTCGTCGCGCAGGGTGTTGAAGCGGTCAAAGCTGATGGGGGCAACTTGCATGGTTAAGCTCAAGAAAGTGGCGCCGGATCGGCGCGCAATACTGCAGACCTGAAATGTGGCGCGGCGTTCCCGCCTCAGCTTTGGATCCACGGCAGGCCAGCGTGACGCCAGCCGCCGATGTGCCCACGCTGACCGTTTGCATCGCGGTCGCCTTCGAAGCCTTCCAGAATGTTGTAGCAGGCGGTATAGCCCTGCTGTTGGGCGAGGATCGCCGCGTTGTGCGAGCGCACGCCGCTACGGCACAGGAATAGAACAAGGGCCTCGCGATCGACCTGGTGCATGAGCTGTGCCAGGAAGTGCGGATTGCGCTCGCCACCTGGCCAGCTGTTCCACTCGATTTCCACCGCATTGGGCACCCGACCGACCCATTCCCATTCCGCACGGGTGCGCACATCCACCAGCACGGCGCCGGGCGCGCTTTGCCAGACAGTGAAGGCTTCGGCGGGCGTAAGTGCGCCGGAGTAGCTGAGGCCAAGCTTTTCACCGCGGTCGCGGGCAAGGCCGAGCAGGTCGCTAAGGTGTCCCATTCAGGATGTGTCGGAGTCAAGGTGGGGCGCAGAAAACGCCGGGCGACGAGTATGCGCGTGCGGGCGCGCACCCGCAAGTTGATTGCGCGTGCGGGCGCGCACCCGCAAGTTTTTTCTGCGGGCGACGCCGGCCCGCGCCAAATTGGCGCAAATGCACCAATGCGGTGCTGTTGGTGGTGCAGATGCACTGCTTTGGGGCGCTTGAGGGCCCGCGAGGCGGGCTTTGCTCTATGGCACAATACCGCGCCTTTCAAATCGAGATTTGTCCGGTTCGGGCTCGCGGCGCAGGCTGTGTCGCAAGGGTCGGTCGGGCCGCTCTTTGGCACGCTACGTGCTTTTTGAATGCGGATCGCGGTATTTGGCACCGCAGAATGTCAGTTGGCTTCCATACCTTAGGAGTGAATATGTCCCCGCAAGACGTCTTGAAGATGGTCAAGGAGAACGAAGTCAAGTTCGTCGACCTCCGTTTCACCGACACCAAGGGCAAAGAGCAACACGTCGGCGTGCCGGTTTCGGCTTTCGACGAGGATAAGTTCGAGCACGGTCACGCTTTCGATGGCTCCTCGATCGCCGGCTGGAAGGGTATCCAGGCCTCTGACATGCTGCTGATGCCGGATCCGGCGTCAGCCTTCATCGACCCCTTCATGGACGAGACCACGCTGGTTCTGTCTTGCGATGTGCTCGATCCGACCGATATGAAGCCTTACGACCGTTGCCCGCGCGGCATCGCCAAGCGCGCTGAAGCCTACCTGAAGGCTTCGGGCCTGGGCGACACCGCCTACTTCGGTCCGGAACCTGAGTTCTTCATCTTCGACAGCGTTGAGTGGAACGTCGACATGTCGGGCTGCTCGGTCAAAATCAACTCGGAAGAAGGTGCCTGGGCTTCGGGCGAGAAGTTCGAAGGCGGCAACACCGGCCACCGTCCGGGCGTCAAGGGTGGTTACTTCCCGGTTCCGCCGGTCGACAGCCACAACGACATCCGTGCCGCGATGGTGCTGGCGCTCGAGCAGATCGGCATCCCGGTCGAAGTGCATCACCACGAAGTGGCGACCGCCGGCCAGAACGAAATCGGCACCAAGTTCAGCACGCTGACCAAGCGCGCTGACTGGACGCAGATGCTCAAGTACGTGGTGCACAACGTTGCCCACCAGTACGGTAAGACCGCGACCTTCATGCCGAAGCCGATCGTTGGCGACAACGGTTCGGGCATGCACGTTCACCAGTCGATCTGGAAGGACGGCAAGAACCTGTTCGCGGGCAACGGCTACGCCGGCATGTCCGAGTTCGCGCTGTACTACATCGGCGGCATCATCAAGCACGCCCGTGCACTGAACGCGATCACCAACCCGCTGACCAACTCGTACAAGCGCCTCGTGCCGCACTTCGAAGCACCGGTCAAGCTGGCTTACTCGGCGAAGAACCGTTCGGCGTCGATCCGTATCCCATTCGTCAACAGCGACAAGGCGCGTCGTATCGAGACCCGCTTCCCGGATCCGGGCGCGAACCCGTACCTGTGCTTCGCTGCGCTGATGATGGCCGGTCTGGATGGCGTGCAGAACAAGATCCACCCGGGCGATGCAGCCGACAAGAACCTGTACGATCTGCCGCCGGAAGAAGACGCGCTGATCCCGACCGTCTGCTCTTCGCTGGATCAGGCTCTGGAAGCGCTGGACAAGGATCGCGAGTTCCTGACCCGCGGTGGCGTGTTCTCGAACGACTTCATCGACGCTTACATCGCGCTGAAGATGGAAGACGTGACGAAGATCCGCATGACCACGCATCCGGTCGAGTTCGACATGTACTACAGCCTCTGATCGATTCGTCGGTCGGAAGCACAGAGAGGACGGGCCTGCCCGTCCTCTTTTTTTGTCCGTCGCCAGCGTGAAAGTGCATCGAATCGTGTCAGCGCTTGGCAGCCGGCGCTTCGGCGCCTACACTCGACGACCCGTCCATCCGCGTGACGTTCGCATGTCCACGATTCGCTGTCTGGCCGCTTTTGCGGCGCTTGTCTCTTCGCTGCCGGCCCATGCCGACATCTTCAAGTGTGTCGATCCGGTGTCGGGCAAGGTCACCTACACGAACACCAAGATTGGTGAGAAGGGCTGCACGCTGTTGTCGCGCGATCAGAACGTGTCGTCCGTGCCCGGCCCGTCTGCCAAGAAGCCTGCTGCGTCGGCATCGCCGGCGGAGTTCCCTAAAGTCGATGCGTCCACCCAGCGTAGTCGCGATGGCGACCGGCGCAAGATCCTCGAAACGGAACTGGCTACGGAAGAGCGGGCGCTCGAGTCCGCCAAGAAGGAGCTTGCCGAGCAGGAAGGCGCGCGCAGCGGCGCCGAGAAGAACTTCGCCAAGGTTCAGGAGCGTCTGAAGCCATTCCAGGATCAGGTCGAGTTGCATGAACGCAATGTCGAAGCGATCCGGGCGGAAATCGCCAAGCTGCGTTGATGTAGTCTGTCGCGCGCTCATTGCTTGCGCCGCGTGGTGCTTGGGCGTGACGCGACAATGTTGTTTCGCAGGCGCGCTTCGCTGCGAGCCTTCGCTTCGGCAACGAAGAAATCCGGTTGGCGCGCTTCTTGCTCGCATTGCTTCGCATGACTCGCGCAACACTGTTTTCTGACCCCACGCCGCCGGCGCATACCGACGCACGGATTGCAGGGCTCGATCTGCTCGCATCGGCTGTTGTGCTGGTCGATGATGGGCGCATCGTTCGTTACATCAACCCTGCGGCAGAAAACCTGTTTGAGGTCAGCGCACGCCAGTCGGTCGGCCGCCCGCTCACCGCGCTGCTGGGCGAGCCCCCAGGGCTGGACGCGGCACTCGACAATGCGCTGGCCAACAACTGGAGCTACACCGGGCAGAACCTCGTGCTGGCGCGCGCCGGGCACGACACCCTGCATGTGGATTGCACCGCGACGCCGGTCGACGTTTTCGGCGCGCGTCTGCTGATGGAATTCCGCCCGATCGATGCGCAACTGAAAGTCGCGCGCGAAGAGCGTTTGATCGAGCAGCAACAGGCTAACCGCGAACTCATTCGCAACCTCGCGCACGAGATCAAGAACCCGCTCGGCGGCATTCGCGGTTCGGCGCAACTGCTGGCCCGCGAACTCAACGACGCGCAGCTCAAGGAATACACGGAAGTCATCATCGCCGAGGCGGATCGCCTGCAGGATCTGATGCAGCGCTTGCTCAACGCGCATCGTGCGATGCAGCCTGGCCCCGTGAATATTCACGACGTACTTGAGCGCGTACTGCGCCTTGTGCGTGCGGAGTTTCCGGGTGTCGTCGTGCGGCGCGACTATGACACCAGCCTGCCGGAGCTGACCGGCGATCGCGAACAGTTGATTCAGGTGGTCCTGAACATTGCGCGCAACGCGGCGCAGGCGATGCAAGGTGAGGGGCAGGTGCTGCTGCGCACCCGTGCGCTGCGCCAGGTCACGCTTGCGAAGAAGCGCCACAAGCTCGCGCTGGAGCTGCGGGTGATCGATAGCGGCCCCGGCATTCCCGAATCGATTCGCGACCGGATCTTCTACCCCCTGGTGTCAGGCCGCGACAGCGGCAGCGGCCTCGGCCTTTCGATCGCGCAGAGCTTCGTTGAGCAGCACCAGGGCATGATCGACGTCGAGAGCCAGCCTGGCCGGACCTGTTTCACCATCGTGCTGCCGATTCGCAGTGAAGAGTGAGTGCTAAGGCGTGCGGATCCGAGGCGGGTCCGCAGTCCTTACCCCTTACAGAAGTGCACACCATGAATCCGATCTGGATTGTTGACGACGACCGCTCCATCCGCTGGGTCCTCGAAAAGGCACTCACCCGCGAGAACATTCCCCATCGCAGCTTTGGCTCGGCCAGCGAAGCGCTCACCGAGCTGGATGCCGGCGCCGCGCCGCCGCAGGTGATGATGAGCGACATCCGCATGCCGGGTGAATCGGGCTTGGTGCTGCTGGAGAAGGTCAAAGCGCGCTACCCGAGCCTGCCAGTGATCATCATGACCGCCTACTCGGATCTCGACAGCGCGGTATCCGCCTTTCAGGGCGGCGCCTTCGAATACCTGCCAAAGCCTTTCGATGTCGATCAGGCGGTCGAGCTGGTGCGCCGTGCAATCGAAGAGAGCCGCCACCGCAGTCCGGCTGCCGAGGAAAGCACGAGCGTGCCGGAAATCCTTGGCCAGGCGCCCGCGATGCAGGAGGTCTTCCGTGCCATCGGTCGACTCTCGCAGTCGCATGCTACGGTGATGATCAACGGTGAGTCGGGGTCCGGCAAGGAGCTCGTCGCCCGCGCATTGCATCGTCATAGCCCGCGCAAGGATCAACCCTTCATCGCCATCAACACGGCAGCGATCCCGAAGGATCTGCTCGAATCCGAACTGTTCGGCCACGAGCGGGGTGCTTTTACCGGCGCCACTGCGCAACGTCGTGGTCGCTTCGAGCAAGCCGAGGGCGGTACGCTGTTCCTCGACGAAATCGGCGACATGCCGCCGGAGTTGCAGACACGGTTGCTGCGTGTGCTCTCCGACAACCATTTCTATCGGGTCGGCGGCCACCAGCCGATTCGCGCCAACGTCCGCGTGATTGCGGCGACTCACCAGAACCTTGAGCAGCGGGTTCGCGACGGCTTGTTCCGCGAGGACTTGTTCCACCGCCTCAACGTGATCCGCCTGCGCCTGCCGCCGCTGCGCGAACGCAAGGAAGACGTGCCCCTGCTGGCGCGCCATTTCCTGTCGCGCTCGGCGCATGAACTGGGGGTTGAGACCAAGCGGCTCTCCGAGCAGGCGCTCAAGTATCTGCAGACGCTGGAATTCCCTGGCAACGTGCGCCAGCTTGAGAACCTTTGCCACTGGCTCACCGTGATGGCACCCGGCCAGACCATTGACGTAGGCGACCTGCCCAGCGAAGTGCGCGAGCAACCCGCACGGGTGGCCTCTGAGTCCTGGCTCGACGCTTTGTCGGTGGAGGCTGACCGCCTGCTTGCGACCAAGCCTGGTGAGGTGTTCGACATGCTTACGCGTGAGTTCGAACGCAACCTGATCCGCCGTGCGCTCAACGCAACCGGTGGGCGCCGCGTCGAGGCGGCCCAGTTGTTGGGCATCGGCCGTAACACGATCACACGCAAGATCCAGGAACTCGGCATGGATGCCGAGTAACAACGCCGGCACCTTGCGCCGCGTATAGCCGTGGTGCGAAGTGCCGCAGTGTTGACGCAATACCCCGTTGCAGGCTGCTCTGGAACGGCGCAGCCGTTACACTGCGCGTTTTCCAAGCTGGATCATGCGCTGTGTCAGATCGCACCGATCAGGAGCTGGCCCGCCTCAAAGCGCAGCTCGGCCCCGTTGCCGCCCGTTTCGACGCCGAGCTGCTCGAAACCTGCCCCTCCACAAGCAGTCTGCTTCTCGATCGCGCGGCAGCCGGTGCGCCCTCGGGCGCCGTGCTGTGGGCGCTCGAGCAGACCGCTGGCCGCGGCCGTCGTGGCCGCGCATGGGTAGCGCGACCCGAGGCTAGCCTCACTTTCTCCTTGCTTTGGCGATTTCAGCCCGGCACGCGCCTCGCCGGGCTCAGCCTTGCCGCCGGCCTGGCTGTTGCGCAGGCCCTCGAAGGCCTTGGTGCGCGAGACATTGCACTGAAGTGGCCGAACGATATCTGGCTCGACGGACGCAAGTTGGGCGGCATCCTGATTGAGCTGCACCAAAGCGGTGCGCGTGCAGCGGCGGTGATCGGAATCGGCCTCAATCTGGCGCCGCCGGCGCCCGGCGATGTGCTGGATCAGCCGGTCGCTGGGCTTTCCGAGTCGAGCGCCGCGTCGACCGATCCGGTGGTCGTGCTGGCTGCGGTGCTGGCTTCGCTGGCCACCACGCTCGACCTGTTCGAGCGCCAGGGGTTCGCGGTCCTGCGCGATGCCTGGCAGGCGCGCCATGCGTTGCAGGATCAGCCGGTGCGCTTGGTCGACGACAGCGGCGAGGCGGAAGGCTTGTGCCGCGGCGTTGATGCAGAGGGCGCCTTGATGCTGGAGCGCGATGGCCTGCTGGTGCGCGTGCTGGGCGGCGATGTGTCGCTGCGGAGGCGCGGCTGATGTACCTGCTGATCGATGCTGGCAATACCCGCGTCAAATGGGGTTTTCACGATGGCAGTCGTTGGCTGTGCCGTGAGGATGTTGCCCATGACGCGCTGGTGACCTGCGATTTCATGCGTTTCGGTGTGCCGGAACGGGTGCTGATTGCGCATGTGGCGTCCGAAGCGATCCGTTCGCTGATCCTGGAGCAGTTGGGCGATACCGCTGGGCGCGCCGAATGGTTTGCTGCGAGCTTATCGCGCTGCGGTGTGACCAACCGTTATGCGGAGCCGACGCGGCTCGGGCCGGATCGCTGGGCTGCCGCGATCGGTGCCTGGCATCGGGTGCGCGGCGCTTGCGTGGTGGTGAGCGCCGGTACCGCGACGACGGTGGATGCGATCGACGCTGGCGGCAACTTCCTCGGAGGGCTGATCCTGCCGGGGCATGGCTTGATGCTGCGCGCGCTGGCCGGTGGCACGGCGGCGCTGCCGCTTGCCGAGGGCGATTGCGTGGCGTTTCCGAAGAACACGCACGACGCGATCGAAACCGGTATCCGCTATGCGCAGTCGGGCGCGGTGGAGCGTTTTCGCCGGGAGATGCCGGCCCACACGCCGGTCGTGTTGTCCGGCGGATCTGCTGCAGCGCTGGCGCCGCTGATCGCGCCGCCGCGTATCGACTTCCCGAATCTGGTGCTCGAAGGCTTGCTGTGCGTGGCGCGCGATACGGCCTGAACGGCTGGCATCTGGCCCGCGTGCCCGCGGCGCAGTAGCATCCCCGCTCTACCCTCAGGAGATCCCAAGCATGGCTCTGATGGATTTCATCAAGAAGCAGTTCATCGACGTCATCCACTGGACGGAAGACGACGACAGCGTACTGGTCTCGCGCTATCCGATGCAGGACATGGAGATCCAGTACGGCGCCCAGCTCACGGTGCGCGAGTCGCAAGCCGCGTTGTTCGTGAACGAGGGCCGCGTGGCGGATCTCTTCGGGCCGGGTCTCTACACGCTCAAGACGCAGACGCTGCCGATCCTGACGAACCTGCAGAACTGGGACAAGCTGTTCCAGTCGCCGTTCAAGAGCGACGTCTACTTCTTCAGTACGCGGCTCAAGCTCGATCGCAAATGGGGCACGCCGCAGCCTGTGACCATCCGCGACAAGGATTTCGGCATCGTTCGCCTGCGTGCCTTTGGTCTTTATGGCTACCGCATCGTCGATCCGAAGCTGTTCCACACCGAAGTCAGCGGCACCCGCGAGCACTACACAGTGGACGACCTCGACGGCCAACTGCGCGGCACGGTGGTGTCGTGCATGAGCGAGCTGTTCGGTGAGTCCGGCGTAGCCTTCCTCGACATGGCGGCCAACCTGTCGGAGTTCGGCGCGCAACTCAAGGCGCGCATGGAGCCGGCCTTCGCGAAGTTCGGCCTGGCGCTGGACAATTTCGTCGTCGAAAGCGTGTCGCTGCCGGAAGAGCTGCAGAAGGTGCTCGACCAGCGCATCGGCATGAACATGGTGGGTGACCTCAACAAGTTCACCCAGTACCAGACCGCCAACGCGATCCCGATTGCCGCGGGCAATGAAGGCGGTATTGCTGGCGCGGGTGCGGGCCTTGGTGCCGGCATTGCGATGGGGCAGGCAATGGCGGGCGCCTTCACGCAAGCTACGCAGGCCGCGGCGCCGGTTGTGGCACCCTCGGCGGCACCGGCGCAGTCCGCGGAGGATGTCGTGGCCTTGCTGGAAAAGCTCCATGGCCTGATGGAGAAGGGCATCCTTACCGCCGAAGAGTTTGCAGCGAAGAAGGCCGAACTGCTCGGCAAGCTCTCCTGAGTGCCGCGTGGTGAGAACGCTTGCAGTGCATGCACGCGCTGCCGGCAAGCTGGCTGACCTGCACGCATGCCCGTCAACGTAATTTGCCCATCCTGCGGCGCCGCTGTGCGCTTCCAGTCCGCGGCCTCGGCGCTCGCGGTGTGCGCATACTGCCGTGCCACGCTCGCACGCGATGGCGACACGCTGAAGAACCTTGGCCGTATGGCCGAGCTATTGCCGGACGACAGCCCGGTCCAGATCGGCACGCAGGGGCGTTGGGGCGGTACCGGCTTTGGCGTCGTGGGCCGGCTGCAGTTGCGCTACGACGCCGGCTTCTGGAACGAATGGCACATCCTGTTCGACGACGGCAAGTTCGGCTGGATGTCGGAATCAGGCGGGCAGTGGACGGTCACACTGCCGCATCCTTCGCGACCGGAATTCCCGCCGTTTGAGGCGATCCGCCCTGGCGCGCGGGTGCAGATCGCCGGCAAGGTGTTCCAGGTCACCAACAAGGAGGAGGCTGTCTGCCTCTCCGGCGAGGGCGAGCTGCCCTTCGTTGTCGGGGCCGGCTACATCGCGCCGGTGATCGATCTGCGCGGGCCGGATGATGCGTTTGCGACGATCGACTATTCGTCCGATCCGGCGACTGTGTATGTCGGCACCTCGGTGGACCGCGCTGCGCTCAAGCTCGCGAATACGCGCGACCGCGCCAGCGAGGCGCTGGTGGCGACGCCGGCACGGAAGGCTGAAGCGATTGCCTGCCCGTCCTGCGGTGCGCCGTGGTCGCTGCATGATCAGAGCGTGCTGGCGGTGGCGTGCACCCGTTGCGGAGCCTTGTCGGACGTGGATGGCAAGGTCGCCAAGGTGCGCGACGCTGCACGCTCCGGCTCGCGCGTGGTGCCGCCGCTCGCGCTGGGCAGCAAGGGCAAGCTCGACGGCGTCGAGTGGGAAGCCATCGGCTTCATGCGCAAAGGCGTGCCGCATGAGGTCGGCACCTGGGACGAGTACCTGCTGTACGACGGTAAAGGCGGATTCGCCTGGCTCGTATCGGAGCGCGGTCACTGGAACTTCGTGCGCCAGATCGACAAACTGCCGGTGCAGAACGTCGGCGGCGATCGACCGGAATATACCTTTGGTGGCTCGCGCTACCGCCACTTTGCCGATTACCGCGCCGAGGTGATTGCGGTGCTGGGCGAGTTCACCTGGCGGGTGCGATTGGGCGACAAGGTGCAGGTGCGCGACTTCATTGCACCGCCCAACATATTGTCCTGCGAGCAGACCGATAACGAATGGACCTGGTCCGCGGGCCGCTACCTGTCGCCAGACGAAGTTACCGCGGCGTTTGCGCTCAAGCGCCCCTTGATGCGCGCCTCGGGTGTGAATGCCTGTCAGCCCAACCCGCATGCTGCGACGCGCTGGTCGGTGCTGGGCTTGTTCCTGGTGTTCGCGCTGGTGGCGTGGATTGTGCACGGCGTGTTCACGGGCGGGTCGTCGGCGGTGTTTCATCAGACGAGACTCGAACTGCAGCCGGGCCAGGAAACCTCGCTGACCTCCGAGCCCTTCCGGATTCCGTCGGACCAGCGGCGTGTCGAGGTGGATCACTTCGCGCCGGTGTCTAACACCTGGGCGGGGGTAGAGGTCGAGTTGGTGAATCGTGGCTCGGGCGCGCACTTCGCTGCGGCCAACGAGATCTCGTACTACTCTGGCTACGATTCGGACGGGGCGTGGTCGGAGGGTGGGCAGAGCGCTCGCGCGGTGTTCTATCAGGTGCCGGCGGGTGAATACCACCTCGTGGTGCGCGGCGAGTTGCCTGCCGATGCGTCGCAGTTGTTGACCGATCAGGTCACGCTGCGGGTGGCGCCGCCGCCGTTCTCCAACCTCGCCAGTTGTTGGTTGCTGCTGCTGTGTTTTCCCTTGTTTGCCTTCGTGCGCAGCTACAGTTTCGAGGTGGCGCGGTGGAGCGAGAGTGACCATCCGATGACCAGCAGTTCGGAGGACGACGACTGATGATCAAGATCTTCTCGGTCACTGCGCTGCTGGCGATTTTGCTGCTCGGCTGGATGGATTCGCGCGGCTATGGCCTGTTCGACGAGCGCGGCACATCTTCGAGCGCCCGCTCCAGCGGCGGGCGCCTCTATCACAAGTAAGCAGGAGACCCAATCATGGAACTGTTCTTCAACGCGCGGCCGCTGCTCGGCTCCGTCGTTTATTCGATCCTCGGCGTGGTGGTGTTCTGGGTGTCCTTCATCATCGTCGACAAGATCACGCCCTACGACCTGTGGCGCGAGATCGTGAAGGAGCGCAACCTGCCGCTTGCGATCATCGTCGCCGCGATGTGCCTTGGCATTGCGATCATCGTGGCCGCGGCGATTCACGGTTAGTCGCGAGCACCGCCTCGCTTCCGCCGCCTCGCGCGGCCGAAGCGCCACGTCATAGAACCCCTTGGTGGGCGCCAGCTTGATTGGCTGCGTCGCGCATTCAGATGAGCTCACTTCGCACACAGCGCCACGCGCTGCTCGTTTCCGTCTTCATCGTCGCGTCCTGCGGATTGGCCTACGAGCTGGTCACCGGGGCGCTGTCCTCCTACCTGCTGGGCGATTCGGTGACGCAGTTCTCCACCGTGATTGGCACCTATCTGTTCGCGATGGGCGTGGGTTCCTGGCTGTCGAAGTACGTCGAGCGCAATCTGGTGCTGCGCTTCATCCAGCTCGAACTTCTGGTGGGGCTCGTTGGTGGTTTCACGCCCGCAGCGTTGTTCGGCATCTTCGCGCTGGAGGCAGCACCCT
>JAJZLD010000360.1 GCA_021803785.1 Pseudomonadota bacterium
AATCTGGTCGAACGGTTTGGCCGTCGTTCTGGGTTGCCGTGGTGGCGGAGGCTCTATTCTTCACTGTCATCAACCCGGCAGAGTTCTACTTGTTCGGTGCGCAGGTCAACTTCTCGCCCATCGCGACCTATTCGATTGGCTTTGTAGGCTTCTGGGCAATCTGTGCTGCGTCCAGTTTCGCGACTCTGTTCTACATGCGTACACCGCAGGAAATCAACCACATGCCGCCGCGAGAGCACCATAGCGCGCATTTTCATTGAGTGATGCGCCGCGATGCGGCGCATCACTTGATCGCTTAGCGGTACACCAGCACTGGCACCGTCGTGTGGGTGAGCACTTTTTGGGTTTCGCTGCCAAGCAGGAAGCCCGCTACACCCTTGCGCCCATGCGAAGCCATGAAGATCAAGTCGCAGCCATGTGTTTTTGCCGCATCGATGATCGCTTCGTAGGGGAGGTCGCTTACCGAAGTGTCGCAGTCCGCGACCACGCCGGCCTTCTCCGCCTCTGCGCGTGCAAGCGCCAATATCCGTTCAGCTTCTTTTTTCGTTGCGTCGACAAACTGATCCGGCGTTACTGGGACCAGCAGAGCACCTTCGCCGTACAGGGGTATCGGGTACTCCTGCTGCGCAAAGAAAAACGTGATTCGCGCCCCGGCTTCTTTGGCGAACTCGATCGCCCGGGTAACGGTGCGGCTGGACAATTCCGATCCGTCCGTTGGAACAAGAATGTGTTTGAACATCTTCCGACCTCCGGCGATATAAGGCAATTTGATCTTAGGGGGCAACCAAGCGGTGGCGTTGACACCGGTCAATCGTGTGCTGCACTGCAATGACCGTCGGCCAAGCGCTGAGTAACATGAATCTGGGTGGTTCGGCTGGGAGGCACCATGGAAACCATTGAAAACTTAGCTGTCGGTGGTGAGGCGCGATCCGCCGGGCATAAGCTGTCGCTTGGTGTGGTTCGGCAACAGATGGCTGCAAGCGTAGACCCCTTGGGCATCGTTGTGCCAGTGATGCACGCGCAAATTGCATGGTGTTTGCATCCGCTGGAGTTTGCCGAGCGCTGGAGCCGTTTCTCTGCTGACGCCTGGGCGCTGGCGTGCAACGGACTTGCGCGAGCGGCCGGAGCACATGTCCCGGATGTTGTGCGACCTCAAGTTGATGACACCCGGTTTGCCGATCAAGTGTGGTCTCAAAGTCCGTATTGGTCCGCCTTGAAGCAGTGGTACTTGCTGACAACGCGGCATGCGCAGGACATGCTCTATGCCACTCCCGGGCTATCGGGGACGGAGCGCCGACGTGCGGCGTTCTGGTGGCGCCAATGGCTCAATGCCGTGGCACCGACAAATTACTTGGCACTCAACCCGGTCGCGCAACGTGCGGCGGTCGCTAGCCAGGGGCAAACGCTTAGATCTGGCTGTCAGAATTTCCTCGATGACCTGCGTGCCGGGGATATCCGAATGGCCGACCCCGCCGATTTCAAGGTCGGGAAGAATCTTGCGACGACCCCGGGCGAAGTCGTTGCCCGCACCCGCCTGGTGGAGGTCATCCACTACACCCCTACGGCGGATACGGTTCGACAGACGCCGATCGTGATCGTGACGCCATGGATCAACAAGTTCTACATCCTTGACCTTACGTCGAAGAAGAGTTTGGTGCGGCATTTGCGCGATGCGGGCTTCGACGTGTACATCACTTCCTGGAAAAACCCGGATGCAGCGCTCCGCGACGTTCGTTTTGATGATTATCTGCAGGAGGGGGTGAATGCGATAGTTCAGGTCGCTCGCCAACTATCCGGGGCGGACAAAGTGCATGCGGTCGGGTACTGCATCGGCGGTACGGCCTTGTCGATGTACATGGCGTGGGCGAATCGCCACTACACGCCGGATGAGATGCCGGTTGCACATTGGACGTTGTTTACGACTTTGGTGGACTTCGCCAAGCCGGGCGACGTTGAAGTGTTCATCGATGAAGGGAGCGTCCGCTACCTGACGCGAGTCATGGAGCAGCGCGGTTACCTCGATGGCCGCGACATGGCCACATCGTTCCGTTTACTGCGCTCGAACCCGCTGATTTGGCAATACGTGGTTCAAGGCTACCTGATGGGCGAAAAGCCGCCGGCGTTTGACGTGCTCTACTGGAATATGGATACCACACGCATGCCCTATGCCATGCACGCGTGGTACTTGCGAGAGCTCTACCTCAAGAATCGCCTGATTGAGGCTGATGCGCTGACCGTTGCCGGCGAGTCGCTCGATCTTGGGCGGATCACCCAGCCGCTCTATGCTGTTGCGGCCGAAGACGATCATATTGCCCCATGGCGGCAAGCATTTCGGGTAGCCAATTTCGTGCGTGGAGACAAGCGGTTCGTGCTCTCGTCCAGCGGTCATATCCTCGGGATCGTCAATCCACCCGTACAGCCGCCGAAACGCGAGTACTGGATCGGTACGGCGCACCGGACCGACAGCGCGCATGGCTGGCGTGAGCGCGCCGAGCACCATGCTGGAAGCTGGTGGGAGGATTGGTTCAGGTGGCTGGACGAGCGTTGCGGTGAGCGTGTCGCGCCGCCACCCGTGAGCAACGATGCCTTTCCTCCGCTTGCCGCTGCTCCCGGTGACTACGTCATGGAACGCTAACGAGGCCGATGAATTACCTGCTGATCAAATATCTTCATGTCGGTCTCGTGGCGCTATCGGCCACTGGATTCATCGCCAGAGGTATCGGCGTCCTGCTCGATGCGCCTTGGGTGCGCCAGCGTTGGGCGAGGGTGGTTCCGCATATCGTCGATACCGGATTGCTCGCCTCGGCCGTCGCCTTGGCCTGGACCCTTCGCGTAGCACCGTTTCGTAACGACTGGTTGACCGCCAAGATGCTTGGCTTGCTTGGCTACATCGTTCTGGGGTCTTACGCGCTCAAGCGCGGGCGCACACGCCAAGCAAAAGCGGCTACATTTCTGGCCGCTTTGTTGGTACTTACTTACATCGTGTCGGTTGCGCTGACAAAACGACCGACGCCATGGTGGTAACTACACGTTTGCGCGGCCAATCAGTCGGCGCAGTCCATCCGCATCCAGAATCTGGATGTGTTTCTGGTGGACGCTGATCAAGCCGTCATCCTGAAATTTGGAGAACGCCCGGCTCACCGTCTCCAGTTTCAGACCAAGGTAAGAGCCTATCTCCTCGCGCGTCATGCGAAGGTGGAACTCCGAAGCGGAATACCCACGAAGGCGCATGCGTTGCGACAGGTTGATCAAGAATGCAGCCAGACGTTCTTCTGCGCGCATCGACCCGAGCAGCATCATGATGCCTTGCTCGCGGACGATCTCGCGGCTCATGAACTTGTGGAACTGGCGCTGC
>JAJZLD010000361.1 GCA_021803785.1 Pseudomonadota bacterium
TTGCATCAGCGCCATCTTCAGGTAGCAGACCAGGCGCAAGGTTCGCGCAGGGTCCCGCAACTCCTTGAACTTGGCGGGTCTAATGTTCTGTAGCTGGGCGGCAAAATCACGGATCTTCTCGACCGCGACGCCGTCGAGCTTGAGCTCATGCACGCCGAGCTTTTTGAGCACGTCAATCCGATCGGTTCGCTCTCGAAGCGCATGAACCGATTTGCGTCGGGTCGGCTGCTGCAACCATTCCAGCGTCGTAATGCCGGAGTCGGCCCTCGGCATCAGAACTGCTGCTTCCCACCTTGCATACGCTTGAGCCGGCAGCTGTTCTCTGATGAGCTGGAACAGACCGTTCTCGGACGCGGACATCGCGCGCCGTGCATAGTCGCGAAGATCACGGTCGGCTACTGCGATGAACCGATGCTGGTAGAGCCAGAGTTTCCCGCGCTCGACCAGAATGTCGGTCGAGGTGACATGCCGTGCCTCATTGGTCAGGTAGGGGAGCAGGGCCCGAAGTTGCGCAGGGCTTGGCTTTGAAAATCCCAAAACCCCCATGGCCCACCATTGATGATCGTAGAGCGTCTTCTCGCGTTCGTAGATGGTGCGTAGCGAACCGATGTTGATCGGGTCAACACGGAGCTGCGCGGCAACATGACGGAGCAGTCGCGCCGGAATCACCCGCAGGGCCGCAAGTGGACATCCCGTCATCTTGAGAAAGCCCAGCTGAATCGCCGCGGCGACCCTCAACACATCCTTCTTGCGCGTTCGGATGGCGGCCAATTCAGCAGCATCAAACGTGAAGAACGCCTGTAGTTCAACGACCGAGAGGGCCTTGGGAAAGGTTGAAGTACCCAAGTACTGATACTGCCAGCGATGGATCTCGGGCATGGCGGCCTCCCTGCGGACGAGGGTGTCATTTACCGCTCGGACTCACGAGAAGGTCAAGAGGCGCGCGCGCTGATGCTCAGTAGTCAGACCGGAGATCGTGTCCCCGACAGGCTTTCCGCGAAAACGCCAAAATGAACACGAAAAGCACGGGTACCCTGTGTTCTGGTTGTTTTTAATCGGGTCGCCGTCGTTGAAACGCACGGCCGAGAACGAACCAGATCCCGTCCTGATGATCGGCGCGCCGAATATGCTCAATGAATTGTCGGGCAGGATCTATTTTGAGTGCGATGAGCTTGCAAGCGGAATTTGCAGCGTCTATCGCGCTTCAACTGTGATCAGGACCGGGCCGGCGCATTACACGCCGGCCTATTGGGTAAAAGGATCAACAGCGACCGATGACTGACGCCGTTGCGATCAGTTCATTGAGCAACGCCATCGATGCACTCCCCGAGCACGCAAACGGATCGAGTACCGGGCGTTCTGCGTACTTGAGCAAGAGCGAAGGATTTACGCGTTCAATGTTCACATGGCCCATGGTCCATGCGCCGAAGCGCCGTTCCGGGATCTCCTCGAAACTCAAGATCCTGACGTTTGTATGCCGATCATCGCGAACGATTGTGTTGAATAGCTCGCACACTTCATCGCGCCCTCCTTCGAGTACCTGCAGAAAAAGGTCGTCGCTGTAACAGAGCATTCCGGTGATGCCGAGTTTGGGGTTGTGGTCGCGCGACTGCGCGAGGATCGCATCCACCACGGGAGCAGTCAGCGGCGATGCCGCGCGGCTGGCGTAGAGCAAACGGACAAGCATCGGAGCCTCAGTTTTTCAGGTTGATGAGTGAGAGAAACTCGCGGCGCAGCGCAGCATCCTTGAGGAAGGAACCGCGCATGACGCTGTTGATCATCTTGGTCTCTGAATCCTTTACGCCGCGCCAGTGCATGCAGAAGTGGTCGGCCTCCATGACCACCGCAAGGCCATCCGGACTGACCTTGCGCATCAACAATTCAGCCATCTGCGTGATCGCCTCTTCCTGGATCTGCGGTCGGCTCATAACCCATTCGGCGAGTCGCGAATACTTCGACAACCCAATCAGGTTCGAGTGTTCGTTCGGCATCAGGCCGATCCACAGCCGCCCCATGATCGGGCAAAAGTGGTGGCTGCACGCGCTGCGAACCGTGATCGGGCCAACGATCATCAGTTCGTTGAGGCGTTCGACGTTCGGAAACTCGGTCACCGTGGGGGCCGGCATGTAGCGCCCCCGAAAGACTTCGGTGAGATACATCTTTGCAACGCGGCGTGCGGTGTCCTGGGTGTTGTGGTCGCTCTCGGTGTCGATCACAAGGCTTTCGAGCACGCCTCGCATCTTGCCTTCCACTTCGTCCAGCAAGGCTTCGAGATCGCCAGGCTCGAGGAAGGCAGAGATGTTGTCGTTCGCATGAAAGCGCTGTTTTGCGCGATAGATCCGCTCGCGAATCCGCGCCGACACTGGCTGCGTTGCAGCGGTATCGGGCTTCTGTAAGGCTTCGCTCATGATAGGCCGTCGTGATGTGGTGATTGATGGAGTGTCGTACAACGGCGATTCGACCGCAAACCGGCCGCTGGCGTTCCGTTGTAACTCTAGCACGCTGTATTTCGCGCTATCCGGCAGCCTGCTGACCCGCTTCAGCGATCCACGCGCCGCGCGCTGGCTTAAGCGCCTCGCTACGATCCACAACACCCAGCAGGACGATGCTGTCCGATCGCTCGTGCGGACAATAATGCCCCCGGAAGTGTTGATCTCTCGTAGTGTTGATCTCTCGTCGGGTCGAGATATGGTTTGGGCACCAGCGGCGCTCGTAAAGATCAATGAAAGTCGCGGCTCGCTGTTGGTAGGGCGCCGAGCCAGGGCGTGAGGTCTACTAGACGCTTGGCTAGCACGTGCACGACTTCGCCCTCACGCTGCAGCTGGCCATACACACCCAGCAGGCGTGAGCCGAGCAACTCGCGGCGCTGGCGCTCGGAAAGATCCGCATAAACGACGATATTCGCCTGCCCGGTTTCGTCTTCCAGCGTCACGAAGATTACGCCACGTGCCGTGCCAGGGCGCTGACGGCCGATGACGATGCCAGCTACGCGCACCAGCGCACGGTGCTGCATCCCACGGATCGTGCTCGCTGCCAGGAAGCGCCGCGCACTCAGACGATCACGCAAGAGCGCGAGCGGATGGCGGCCGAGTGACAAACCCGTGGCGGCGAAATCCGCGACGATCTCCTCCCCTTCGCGCGGCGCAGCGAATTGCACTGGCTCCTCGGCTGGCGGTACGCCGTCGAACAGATCGCCTTGCCGCAGTACGCCGCTGACTTGCCAGGCCGCTTGTCGCCGGTGCCCGGCGAGCGGCTTCAGCGCGCCCGCGCCGGCCAGCAATTCCAGCTCACGCGCGCCCTGCATCGCGCGGTGCGCGAGATCGTCGACGCACGCGA
>JAJZLD010000362.1 GCA_021803785.1 Pseudomonadota bacterium
TTTGATTTCGGCGCGTGGCGCGCCGACTTCGGACTCGAAACTCCCGAATGCCATGGCGGGCGACCTCAGGCCACCTGGCCGCGCGTGTGCGCCGCCAGGCTCATCACGCGCTCGCCGGTCTGGCGCGCATCCTGGCTACCGAGATCGGTCTTCACGCCGGTCGACAGGAAGGCGAACACGTCGTACGCGAAGGCGTTGAGCTGCGACAGCGTCTTCGCGTTCTCACGCGCGATCAGGTTGTAAGCCAGCGCCGCCGGAATCGCGACAGCCAGCCCCACTCCCGTCATGATCAAGGCCTCGCCAACGGGGCCGGCGACCGCCTCAAGGGTATTGGTGCCCGCCGCGCTGATCGCCGACAGCGCGTGGTAGATGCCCCACACGGTGCCGAAGAGGCCGACGAAGGGCGCGATCGATGCCACCGAGGCGAGAAAGGTCAGCCCGTTCTCCAACCGCGTGCGATCCTGCTCGATCGCGCGGCGCAGCGCGCGGGTGAGGAATTCGTCCGGGCTCGCCGACGCAATGACGCCAGCAACTTCACGGCCACGGTTGCGCAGGGTATCCACCGCGTTGAAGCCGTGGTGCACCAGATGCGAAAACGGGTCGGTCACACCGCGGCCGCGCAGCCACTGCGCGATTTCCTCGATCGACGCGGCCTGCCAGAAATGCCTCAGGAAGCCGCGACTCGCACGGCGCTGGCGAATGCCGCTGACCAGGCGCGTGAGGATCAGCGTCCAGCTACCGATGCTGGCCGCCAGCAGAATCACGAAGGTGCCACGGATCACGCCGTCGGCATGGGCGATCAGAGGGCTAAGGTTGGCGAGGGCTTCCAAGATGGGCTCCAGACAAAATGGGCGAAGACGGTCGTATGCCGGCGTCGCGGGTCAATGCAGGATGAAAGGAATGGGCACCAGCACCCATTCCGCGATCGCCTCGCTTCCGCGGCGGGCGGGTATGAATTTCCAGCGGCGCACCGCTTGCAGCGCCGCCTCGTCGAGGCGGCTGAAGCCGCTGCTGCGTTGCAGTTCGACCTGGCTTGCGGCGCCGCTCGGCTCGACCCGCACGCGCAGCACGACGCGGCCTTGTTCGCCGAGTCGGCGAGAGAGTGAGGGATAGTCCGGGCGCGGGTTCTGCAGGTAGTCGGCATCAAAGCGCGGCGCGCTGACCGGCGCCGGCTCCGCGCTGGCCTCGCCGCCCGCCGGCGGTGCCACCGGGGCCGCCAACGGCACAGCCGGCGCATCGTTGCCTGCCGCGCTGCTGGCCGGTGCGCTGACGACGGTCTCACGCACCGGACGCGGTTGCGGCTGGCTCGTCGGTCGCGTGTTCATCTGCGGCAAGGGCTTCGGCGGCGCGGCCGGCGCCGGCTCCGCCTGCGGCATCGGGGCTGCGCTGACCGACACCGACATTGACGCAATGCGCGGCATCGTTG
This sequence comes from Pseudomonadota bacterium, assembly GCA_021803785.1. Taxonomy (GTDB): domain Bacteria; phylum Pseudomonadota; class Gammaproteobacteria; order Burkholderiales; family Rhodocyclaceae; genus Niveibacterium. Next base: position 1,427 of record JAJZLD010000362.1, read on the forward strand.
CCGACGGGGCGCGCGTCACCACGAATACCCATAGCACCAGCGCATGGGCAAGGATCGCGGCGATCGGAATCCAGAATCGGTGTGTCGGCACCGGCAAGGCGAATTGCATGGTGTGGGGCTCAAAAGAAGCGGGCGCAGATTGCGCAAAGCTCAATCTGTTAACGCGAATTATTCGCATTTGCAGTAAATCAGTCAAGGCGCATCGCCCGAACCCGCCTTGGCCTGGATTCTGTTGCGCTTGTTCATGCGGCAGATCGCGCTGATCGGCCCCGCCTTGACACGCCGCAAGGCTCCCCTGCTGCGACCGACATACCCTCCCCGGCTTATTTATGGAGGCGTGTTTTGCGTAAACCCGAACTCGTTTGTCCAGCCGGCAGCCTGCCTTCGATGAAGGCCGCGATCGATCACGGTGCCGATGCCGTCTACATGGGCCTGAAGGACGCCACCAACGCGCGCAACTTTGCCGGCCTGAATTTCGATGAGGCCGCAGCGCGTGAGGGCATCCGCTACGCGCACGCCAAGGGCCGCAAGGTGCTCATGGCAATCAACACCTTCCCGCAGGCGGGCCAGTCCGCCATCTGGCGACGCGCAGTGGACACCGCGGCCGACTGGGGTGTCGACGCGGTGATCCTGGCGGACGCTGGCTTGCTCGACTACGCCGCGAAAACCCATCCGAACCTGCGCCGCCATCTCTCGGTGCAGGGCTCGGCAACCAACTACGAAGCGATCAACCTGTGCCGCGACCTATTCGGCATCGAACGCGCAGTGCTGCCGCGGGTGCTGACCGTGCAGCAGGTCGAGCATGTGATCCAGAACACCTCCGTCGAGATCGAAGTGTTCGGCTTCGGCAGCCTGTGCGTGATGGTGGAAGGGCGCTGTTTGCTGTCCAGCTACGCCACCGGTGAATCACCGAACACCGCAGGCGTCTGCTCACCGGCCAAGGCGGTGCGCTGGGCGCAGACGCCGCAGGGCATGGAATCACGCCTCTCCGGCATCCTCATCGACCGCTACGGCAATGACGAGCCGGCCGGTTACCCGACGCTGTGCAAGGGCCGTTTCGAGGTCAATGATGAAACCTACTACGCACTCGAGGAGCCGACCTCGCTGAACGTCGTCGCGATGCTGCCCGATCTGATGAAGATCGGCGTCTCGGCGATCAAGGTGGAGGGCCGCCAACGTAGTCCTGCCTATGTTGCGGAAGTCACGAAAACCCTGCGCGCCGCGATCGACGCGGCCGTCAGCGAAGGCGCGCGTTACCACGTCAAACCCGCCTGGCAGGCCGGCCTCGGCAAACTCGCCGAAGGTCAGCAGCAAACCCTCGGCGCCTACAGCCGCCCGTGGAAATGAGTCGTTCGATGAAGCTCTCTCTTGGTCCCCTGCTTTACTTCTGGCCGCGCGATACCGTGATGGCCTTCTACGCCGCAGCGGCCGCATGGCCGGTCGACACCATCCACCTTGGCGAAGTGGTCTGTAGCCGCCGCCAGCAGATGCGTCTGGCCGACTGGCTGGATCTGGCCAAGACGCTGACCGCCGCAGGCAAGGAAGTGGTGCTGTCAACGCAGGCGCTGCTCGAATCCGAATCCGAACTCAAGACACTGCGCCGCCTCGCGGAAAACGGTGAATTCCTCGTCGAAGCGAATGACCTGGGTGCGGTGAACTGCCTGCGTGGAAAAGGCCCCTTCGTGGCCGGCCCGCATCTGAACATCTACAACGCCGACACCCTGGCGCTCTACGCCAGCCTTGGTGCGACCCGCTGGGTGCCGCCGGTCGAGATGAGTCGAGAACGACTCGCCACGGTGCTCGAAAGCAAACCGCCAGGCATCGAGACCGAACTCTTTGCCTGGGGCCGGCTGCCGCTGGCCTTCTCGGCCCGCTGCTTCACTGCAGGCCGTCCGGGAACTCGAG
>JAJZLD010000363.1 GCA_021803785.1 Pseudomonadota bacterium
CCGGTTTGCACCGCAAGCAGAGTCGTACCCTCGTCAGGCGCCTCCCCACGTTCTAGGCTTAGAACTGGAGGCCCAGAATGATTGGCGGAGTGGATGCCAGTTTCGTCGCGCGTACCTTTGCGTCCGCCCCGACGCAAGGAGCCTCTCGCGCTCAAAAATCCGATGCAGGATCGAGCGGCGAACTCAGCGCGGAACAGAAAAAACAGGTCGAGAAACTCAAGAAGCGCGACCAGGAAGTCCGTGCGCATGAGCAGGCACACGTTGCCGCTGGCGGCAGCCTGATTCGCGGCGGAGTGAATTTCAAGTACGAGACGGGCCCCGACGGCCAGCGCTACGCGGTAGGTGGCGACGTATCGATCGACGTCTCGCCGGCGCGGACACCACAAGAAACCGTGCGCAAGGCTGAGCAGATCCGCAATGCGGCCATGGCGCCGTCCGACCCGTCGGCACAGGATTACAGCGTCGCCGCCCAAGCGGGCCGCCTTGCAGCGAAAGCGCAGGCGGAGATGGCGCAGAACACACAAGAGTCCCAGACCAAGGCAGCCGGCATCAGTTCGGCAGCCACCGGCGCGGTCAAAGCCTACCAGGCTGCGAAAGAGTCCTTTTCGGCTGTCGCAGGTAACCTGATTGCCGCGCGCGCCTGATTCGCGCCGGGCGTAGCCCCCCGCGGCGGCGCCAGTGGGCACGGCGCGTATAATCCTGCGCCTCGCTCATCTGCCTCTGCGCCCATGACCCAGCCGCTCCCGCTTCGCCTGCAGGCGATCGACGCCAGTCCTATTCCGGCAGCCGGCCGCCGCATCGATCTGCCGCGCCTACATGGCTCCGCCGACGCGCTGGCGCTTGCACAGTTGGCGGGCCAACAGGCGCTTGCCGTCATCACCGCCAATCCGCTCGACGCGCAACGTCTGCGCGATGAAATTGCGTGGTTTGCACCACATTTGCGGGTACATCTGCTGCCGGACTGGGAAACGCTGCCCTACGACGCTTTCTCGCCACATCAGGATCTCGTGTCGGAACGGCTGGCGACGCTTTACGCGATCCAGCGCGGCGATGCGGACATCACGCTGGTTCCCGCATCGACCGCGCTCTACCGGCTCTGCCCACCCTCTTTCCTCGCCGCGCATACTTTTTTCATCAAGCAGGGTGATCGGCTGGATACCGATGCGTTGCGCGCACAGATGGTGGTGGCTGGCTACGAACATGTGACACAGGTGGTGCGGCCAGGCGAATTCTCAGTGCGTGGGGGTCTGATCGACCTGTTCCCGATGGGCTCGCCACTGCCCTTTCGGATCGAGCTATTCGACCAGGATGTCGACACGATCCGCACCTTCGATCCGGATTCGCAGCGAACGGTGTACCCAACCAAGGAAATCCGGCTGCTTCCTGCGCGCGAGTTCCCGCTCGACGAAAAGGGGCGAAGCGCCTTCCGCGCGCGCTTCCGCGAAGTATTCGAGGGTGATCCGTCGCGCAGCCCAATCTACAAGGATGTCTCCAACGGCCTCGCACCGGCCGGCATCGAGTATTACCTACCGCTCTTCTATGAGCAGACCGCGACCTTGCTCGACTACCTTCCGGCAAACGCCGCGCTGACGCTGCACGGCAACGTGCCTGCGGCGTTTGACGACTTCTGGCGCGAGACCAACAGCCGCTACAAGTTGATGGCCGGCGATCCGACTCGGCCACTGCTGCCCCCTGCACAGCTGTTCCTTTCTGCCGAGCAGTTCTTCGTCGCCACCGGCGAACGGCCACGCATCGTCATTGGCGACAAGGGCGCAGGCGAAGCCACAGCAGCCCTGCCTGAACTGGCTGTAGAACGCCGCGCTGCGGACCCCTTGCACCGCTTGAAGGGCTTCATCGGGAGTTTCACTGGGCGGGTGCTCGTCGTGGCCGAATCAGCCGGGCGGCAACAGACGCTGCTCGACTACTTCGGCGAATACGGCGTAGCTGCCAGCGCATCCGCCGATTTGGCTGCGTTTGCTGCTGGCGATGCACCGCTGGCGGTTTTGCACGGCCCGATCGCGAGTGGCTTTGTGCTGCCGCAGGCGAATATCGCACTGGTCACCGAGGCAGAGCTCTACGCCACGCAGGCGCGCACCCGATCCCGGCGCGATAACCGCAAAGCCGCTACGATGGAAGGCTGGCTGCGTGATCTGTCCGAACTGCGCATCGGCGACCCGGTGGTGCATGTCTCGCACGGCATCGGCCGCTATCTGGGCCTGGTTCACCTGGACCTCGGCGAGGGAGAGACCGAGTTCCTCGATCTCGAATACAGCGGCGGCGACAAGCTCTACGTACCCGTCTCGCAACTGCATGTGATCAGCCGCTACGCCGGAGCAGACCCGGACAATGTCGATCTGCACCGCCTCGGCAGTGGCCAGTGGGAGAAAGCCAAACGCAAGGCCGCCCAGCAGGTGCGCGACACAGCGGCCGAGCTGCTGGCCCTGTATGCGCAGCGCGCGGCGCGCGAGGGCCACCGCTTCGATTTCAAGCAGCACGACCTGGAAGCCTTTGCCGAAGGCTTCGGCTTCGAGGAGACGCCCGACCAGCTCGCTGCCATCGAGGCGGTGATCGCCGACATGCGCTCGGGCCGTCCGATGGACCGCCTGGTCTGCGGTGATGTCGGCTTCGGCAAGACCGAGGTTGCACTGCGTGCCGCTTTCATTGCCGTCGCGGACGGCAAGCAGGTGGCAGTGTTGGCGCCGACCACGCTGCTGGCCGAGCAGCATTACCAGACCTTCGCCGACCGGTTCGCCGACTGGCCAGTAAAGATCGCCGAGCTCTCCCGTTTCCGCAGTGCAAAAGAACAAGCGGACGCGCTGAAGTTGCTCTCGGAAGGCAAGCTTGACATCCTGATCGGCACGCACCGGTTGCTACAAAAGGATGTTGAATTCAAGCGCCTAGGTCTTGTGATCATCGACGAAGAGCACCGCTTTGGCGTGCGTCAGAAAGAGGCGCTCAAGACGCTGCGTGCCGAAGTTGACGTTCTCACGCTGACCGCCACGCCGATCCCCCGTACACTGGGCCTGGCGATGGAAGGTCTGCGCGACTTCTCGGTGATTGCGACCGCGCCGCAGAAGCGGCTTGCGATCAAGACCTTCGTTCAGAAGCATTCAAAAGGCGTCGTACGCGAAGCGGTACTGCGCGAGTTCAAGCGTGGCGGGCAGGTGTACTTCCTGCATAACGAAGTAGAGACGATCGAGAACATTCGCCAGCAATTGGCCGAGATGCTGCCGGAAGCACGCATCGTGGTAGGCCACGGCCAGCTGCCAGAGCGCGAACTTGAGCGTGTGATGCGCGACTTCACGACGCCTTTTGAATGC
>JAJZLD010000041.1 GCA_021803785.1 Pseudomonadota bacterium
CCATGCCCTTATTGATCAATACGGGCATGGAGGCCACCAACACTCTCGACTTCTGCATTTCTTGCCACGAGATGCGCGATAACGTGTACCAGGAGTACAAGAAGACCGTTCACTACGCAAACCGCTCAGGCGTTCGTGCGGTGTGCTCCGACTGTCACGTGCCACGTGACTGGACACATAAATTGGCACGTAAGGCAAAGGCCTCACTCGAAGTATGGGGAAAACTGACCGGATCGATCGATACCAAGGAAAAATTCGAGTCCCGGCGCATGACACTCGCCACACATGAATGGCAACGGATGGCCGCCTCCGGATCGCGCGAGTGTCGCAACTGCCACAACTTCGACGCCATGAGTTCGGTGCGTCAGAAACAGAGCGCCTATGAACGGCATATGGTGGCCCGCAGTGAAGGCAAAACGTGTATCGACTGTCACAAAGGCATCGCGCACCGCCTACCAAAGGAATACAAGGATCCCGAGGAGGAGTAAGGCGTGCCACGGCCCTGTGTGCGTGTCGCGCGCCACGACCCGACCGCGTTCAACACGCTGCGCCGACCGGACTGAGACTTGCGCATGGTGTCGCTCGAAGCGGAGCATCTGACCGCCTTCCTCTCAAGTCTCGCGATCGGCCTATTGATCGGCGTCGAACGCGAGCGCGCGGGCTCCGAGCTTGGACTGCGCAGCACTGCGCTATCGGCCTTGCTTGGTACGCTGTCGGCGCTGGTTGGGCAAGGCGCCGCGACCGCATGGTTCCTTCCAACAGCCCTTCTCGCGCTCACCGCAGCCGCGACGTTGAGGCCAAGCACGAACACGGCTGGCGAAGAGGAGCGTCATAGCGGCTACACCTCACGCATGGCGTTGCTGCTCGCATTCACGCTCGGCGCGGCTGTCTGGCTCGGCTACCGCCAGCATGCGGTCATGCTGGCAATCGTCACCGCGTCGATGCTTCACTTCAAAGCACAGTTGCGCGGTTTCAGCGCTCGTATCACTTCGCGCGATGTCGTGTCGGTGCTTCAGTTCGCGGCATTGAGTTTCGTTATATTCCCGCTACTGCCCAATAGCGGTTACGGCCCTTACCGCGCAATCAATCCACACCACGTGTGGCTGATGGTCATATTGGTATCGGGCTTGAGCCTTTTGGGTTACGCCGTCTTGCGCGCTTGCAGCACACGCCTAGGCCCACCGCTGCTGGGCATCTTGGGTGGCCTGGTGTCGAGCACCGCCACGACACTCGTGTACGCCCGCCAGACCCGCGCGCGACCCGCGATGACCAACACCGCCGCGTTCGTGATCTTGACCGCCAATCTCGTCGTCGCCGTGCGTCTTGGCGCGCTCTCCTTGATGGCGGCGCCGACACTGTTTGCCGCACTATGGCCAGTACTGGCGGGAAATGTGTTGGCCGGTGGCATGGTTTGGGCCTTGGGTTGGCGTCTCCTACGCCAGCAGCAGGCGCCAAACGCCGGTCCCGAACTCACCAATCCAACCAACCTGCGGGTCGCGCTCACGTTTGGTCTTGTTTATGCCGCGGTCTTGCTGCTCACCGCTTGGCTAGCCGACTGGGCCGGCACCCGCGGACTCTACGTTGCAGCCGTCGCGTCCGGGCTCACCGAATTGGATGCCATTGCACTCTCCACCATGCGTCTCTTCGTGACCGGTCGGCTTGAAGCCTCCGTCGCAACCAACGCAATTGCATTGGCCATCGTGTCGAACTTACTGTTCAAGACAAGCTTGCTCGCATGGATCGGTGGGCGAGATCTACTGCAGCGCAGCGTGCCTGGTGTCTTCGCCATTGCAATCGGAATCGCCCTCGGCGTGCTTGGCGGGCGCTTGGTCTAGCAACTCGCTCGCCGCACGCTCGATTCGGGCTGGCGACGCACCCGCCAGGTGAGCCTAACGAATCGAATCGAGAAGCTCTTTCATCATCTTGTAGTGCCCCGACACCTGCCCGAGAGCGAACTCGTAGCGCACAGTGTTCTCCGCAAACTTGGCACGCTCGACGTCCATCTCGACGCTGTTGCCGTCGACGGCACCTTGCAGTGGAACCGTATATAGGAGCGGTTCAGAGGGGGGCGCCGCGAGCAAGACCTGATGCGCCGCGTGTGTACGTGCAAGCGGCAGCGTAGCGCCCGAGTTGTGCAGGGCGAGCGCCACTGACGGAAGGTCAATGTCGCGCGCCAGGTAGTTGGGGGTGTCAGCGTTGGCGATGTTCGATGCGATGACCGCCTCGCGGCGCGCCAACACCGAGAGCATCTGCTCGTGAAAATGCCCACCGGCCTGTGCGGCCTGCGCCCCATCGGGGCGGGCAAGCGGGAGTTGTTGCAGCGGAACAGCGGCTGTGGGCGCCCCACCGCCGCTGACAGCAACCGGCGGCGCGCTCGCGCCTGGGCCATGAGCTGCCGACACGTACTCCCCCTTGCCTCAGATCATCATCAGAGCGAATACGCGTTAAGACTAGTGCGAATGGCCGCCGCGGCTCGTCGGATATTGCGGCTCCCGATCCGTGCGCGAGTTCGTGGCACAGGCCGCAAGCGCGCTCGCCAAAGCCATCAGGACAAACACCTGGGTCAGTCTCTTCACGTTCTTCTCCTCGTCAATGTGAACTTCGGGCCACTGGCGAACGCTTCGCTAGCCGCCCTTTCGGAGGGGACAACTTAGGCCACGCTCACCGTCAACAAGATGACCGGGCCATTACTTCTTTCGCGCACCTCGGTCGGCGGGGCTGCGAGATGACGCAGTCCTAACGCACGCCTGACAGCTTGATTACATTCGTGTCATGCAACGTCCTCGCAGCGCATGCCGTGCTTGAATGGTTTGAGGCCAGGCGCGTTCCGCGCCCGTTGGCCGGAGCCAGAAGAAGGAGTGCTTCGATGAAGATCGCGAGAATTGCCCGGGTGGCAGCCTGGATGATGACGCTGGGTGTCGGCAGTGCATTGGCTGGGGGCGGCGACATCCACGGGGACCCGGGGACGCCCGGTGAGCATGCACAGATGAAGTTGAACAAGGGGGCCAGCGAAGCGGGCATTCCATTGCCCGACGACAGCGCTGCGCAACAGGCCTTGGAGCTTGTGCTGTCAGCAGATGACAGAACACCGATGCAGCGGCTCGCCTTGCATCGTGGTGACATCGTGCGCTTCACGTTGCGCAACCCGAGCTCGCAACCGGCCCTGGTGATGTTGGGTACCCAAGCGATGGCCGCTTCGCACGCGGCCATGATGCGCAATTACGTCGACATGAAACACTCCGCGCCCGGTCGCGTCAGCGTCGGTGCCAACGGTCAGGCCAGTTTCACCTGGCAATTCACGCACGTCGGTGACTTTACCCTTGCGCAAATCAACGCCACTAAGCGTGAGGCGAAGGTCAAGGTCCTGATCGCCGTATCGGAGTAGCCCCGTGGGTCTGCCCGAAAGCTTGCAAAAGTGTAATGCCCCTGCAAGCGGCCTGACGGACTTCGCAGCGCACGCTACGCATCGTGGACCTGACAAATCGGCCCACAGACAACTCGGCGAGGCGGCATTCAATTGGAAGCAATAGCTTGAGTCCGATGAGCGCTCGCTGACGCAACTTCACTTCACTGAGGAGAATGACAATGAACGTTCGATTTGGATTTGCAGCAACGGCGATCGCACTCTCGACGGTGCTCGCTACGGGGCTCGCCCAGGCGGCCAATGATTCGGATGACATGGCCAAGTCGCTGCAGCAAGGCAAGAGCGTGAGCACAGCGCAGCAGAGCGCCAAACACCCCGCCCAGAAGGGTAAGTCGACCGGCGCGCATGAAAAGAACATGGCCAAGGGCATGAGCCACTCGGACGCCGCCGTCGAAGACGTGCGCGCGGGCAGCACTGACAGCAAGACCGCACGTCAGGCAAAGACGCACAACGATGTGATGGGCGAGGGAAAAGACCACGCCGAAGCGCAGCGCCAGAGCCACTGACAGTTTGCGCGGGAAGAGAGGGGCGCGGCGACGACACTCCGGACCCCGCTTCCCGCGATATCTATCTACAGCCCAGAAGGATAGACATCATGAAAAAGAGCATCGTCATTCCGCTCATGTTGGCGGCCGCACTGCTGACCGGGTGCGCCAGCCTCAGCCCGCCCACGAGCCTGACGCCGGCGTTCGCAGAGAAAGTGGCCAGTGCAAAAACGGCTAAGGACCACCAAGCGATCGTGGCCATCTACGACGCGGAAGCCGCTGAGGCCAAACAAGCGGCGGCATCACATCGCTCGCTCGCCAAGACGTATGGACAAGCGAACTCGTATCGCAACGGTTTTGGCCAGAGCTACGCACAGCATTGCGAGCAAGCCGCGAAAGGCTACGACGCGATCGCGGCGGACAAGACGGCCTTGGCACAACTGCACCGCCAACTTGCGACCCAGTCCGCGGACAAATAACGAAAACCCGCTCCTCATCCGCGCGCTCGTCGTTTCCCAGCGCGTGTCTTTCCGGTGCTGGACGCTCTCCTCCCAGCACCGGCCCCTTTTTTTCACCCCTGCGATCCACTAACGGCGTTGTTCGAGCGTCAACGTGATCGACGCCGACTGGGCGCCCCGGTTGGTCCACATCCAGCAATAGTCAGCCGTCTTTTTGGGTTTGAAGACGCCAGCCTCAGACCGGACGGCATCGATCTTCACGGGGTACCGGACTGCCGTTCCTTCATGGAAGTGAACGTTGAAGTCGAGCGCCGCATCGGACGAAAATTTCCAGGCCACACGGGCGCCACTGGCAATGGTGTCGCACACCTCCAGAAACTGCTTCGGCGCGATCGTCGCTTGATGCTCAAAGCGCCCGTCCGGCGTCCATTGGACCGATACCGGCTCCGCCGCGCCCGCTGCAGCACTGGCAACGCTCATGATCGCCCACAGCGACAGCCGAGTGGCGTGCGCCAGACCGACGTTCTTCATTTCTTGCCCCCGAGCACCGACACGGCCCCGCGCATGCCTGCGTCGAAATGACCCGGTTGCAGGCAACCAATTTCAACACGACCGGCACGCGAGAAGTTCCAGACGATCTCTTCGGTCTTGCCGGGTGCGACCGTCACCATGCTGGGATCCGAATGCTCCATGGTCGGGAACTTCTTCATCATCTCGTAGTGCTCCTTCAACTCCGCCTCGGTGCCCAGCACGAACTCGTGTTTGACCTGGCCAACGTTCTTGATGACGAATCGGACGGTCTCGCCCCGCTTGACACTGAAGTTGCTCGGCGTGAAACGCATATCGTCGCTCATCTTGACCGCGATCGTGCGCTTGACGGCCGATGCAACGCCCGGTTGACCGATCGCCTGATGCTCGCCGTCGGCGTGCTCGTGACCGCCATGCTCGTGCCCACCCTCATGCGTGCCGTTTGCGAAGGCGAAGTTGGCGGCGCCCGCGACAACCAGTGCTGCGCCGAGGGTTAGGAGGGAGGAAGAAATTTTCATCGAATGTTGCTCCACGGTGATGCGTTCTAGTGTGTGTGCGCCCCGGGTTTGCGCACTTGAACTTCGACCTCGTTGGCCGGCGCAGCCTGACGCGCCATGGACGACGTCCCCGGATCGCTCTTGCGATAAGCTGACTCAGCCGTCGCCACGACTTCGCGCGCGACGGTGTTCTGTGGGTGGACGAACCAGCCCGGATCGGTGTAGTCGCCGCGCCGCTGCTTGGCGCGAACCTTGAGGACAGAGAACATGCCCCCCATCTCCACCGGTCCGAACGGTCCCTGCCCGGTCATCATCGGCGCCGTGTTGTCCGGCAAGGGCATCTCCATCTCGGCCATGTCAGCCATGCCACGCTCGCCCATCGCCATGTAGTCAGGCAGCACCCGCGCGATGCGACCCGCGAGATTGCGATGATCGACACCGATGAGCGTTGGCACGTCGTGTCCCATCGCGTTCATCGTGTGATGGCTCTTGTGGCAATGGATCGCCCAGTCGCCTTCCTCATCCGCGATGAAGTCCACCTGCCGCATCTGACCCACGGCCACATCCGTGGTGACCTCCGGCCACCGCGCAGAGCGAGGCGTCGGGCCGCCATCGGTGCCGCTGACGACGAACTCATGCCCATGCAGATGAATCGGGTGATTGGTCATCGTCAGATTGCCGATGCGGATGCGGACCCGATCCCCTTTGCGCGCGACCAGCGGCGCAATGCCTGGAAACACGCGGCTGTTCCAGCTCCAGATGTTGAAGTCCAGCATCGTCATGATCTTGGGCGTGTAGCTGCCGGGATCGATGTCGTAGGCATTGAGCAAGAAGCAGAAGTCTCGATCCACCTCATCGATCAGCGGATGTGCCCCTTTCGGATGCGTCACCCAGAAACCCATCATGCCCATCGCCATCTGCGTCATTTCGTCCGCATGCGGGTGGTACATGAACGTACCTGGGCGACGCGCGACGAACTCGTAGACGAAGGTTTTGCCCGGCGCGATTTGCGGTTGCGTGAGCCCGCCGACACCGTCCATGCCGTTGGGCAGGCGCTGTCCATGCCAGTGAATCGTCGTGTGCTCGGGCAGGCGGTTGGTGACATAGATCCTGACCCGATCGCCCTCGACCACTTCAATGGTGGGTCCCGGCGATTGGCCGTTGTAGCCCCACAGATGCCCGACGAACCCAGGCGCGAGCTCGCGAACCACCGGCTCGGCGACCAAATGGAATTCCTTGACCCCATTGCGCATCCGCCACGGCAAGGTCCAGCCATTGAGGGTGACTACGGGGTTATAGGGTCGGCCGCTCGACGGCGTGAGCGGGGGCATGGTGTCGCTCGACGCTTGGCTGATCGCCTCCGGAATGGCGGCGAGCGCGGCTGACGAGACCGAGGCTGATGCGACCGCACCGCCGGTCAGTAGCCCATTGAGGAGAAAACTGCGACGACTGCTCATGATCGGTGAGTACTCTCGTGATGCATTCAGTGGACCGGACCATCGGAGCGGGCTTCTGCAACCGCCCCATTGGGCAGGGCTCCACCCACCGGACGTCCGACAATGTTGGCCTGAAGGTCGGCTTCGCTCAGCCAGAAGACGCGTTGTGCGCTAATTGCGGCTGTCGCCACCTGAGCCTGCTCTCGGGCATCGGCGAGCAAGTCGAAAACGCCGATGAGCATGCCGTTGTAGCGAAGCTGCTGTTCGTCGGACATCGCTCGCCGGAGGGGAAGAATTTCATCGTTGTACTGGCGCGCAACGTCCAACGCGGTGCGATACGCCGAGTAAGCCGTACGCAATGAGGTATTGGCCGTCCGAGTTGCGGCGAGCAGGCGCGCTTGGGCCGCCAGCGTGCGCGCGCCCGCCGCAGCCCTTTTCTGGTCGCCCAGATCGAAGAGCGGAAGGGTGACATCAATCTCATAGCCCTGATGCCGCGCCTGCGTGGCGGCCTGGTCGTCGAACACCGTGTCGCGGCGCAATCCCAGTTCGATGTCCGTCACACTCGTCGCCAGCGCGACCCCTTCGGTGCGCGCGCTCGCCTGCAGATCCGCTTGGGCCAACCTGACATCAATGCGCTCGTTGAGCGCTTTTTGGGTGACCAGCTCCGGCGCGATTGGCGCAGTCGGAAGATCTGGCAGCCGCTCAGGTAGCCGAAGCGACATCGCTTGCAGGGGGTTCAGCCCCAACAGCCTCACCAACGCTTCGCGCGCGGCAATGCGCTCATGCTGTGCCGTCGCCAGACGCGCCGTGGCTTCTGCGTAGTACGACTGGTGCGCCATGCGCTGCAGCCGTGTGAAGTTGCCCGCCGCCTGCATGCGACGCGCGAGTTCTGCACTGGCGGCAGCCGAATCCACGACCCTGCGGGCAAGTTCCTCGACTTGGCGCGCGGCCACGGCGTCGACCCATGCACGTCGCACTGCACTGGCCTGGTCCACGACATCGGCCGCGATCTTCTGCCGCACCTCCTCCATCCGGGACAACGCGACGCCGTACCGCTGCGGGTAGAGCAACAGGTCCAGGACTCCGAACGACAGCAGTCTTCCGATCTCAAGCTCGTTGCCGACCGTCAGGTGTTCAAACGTAAAGCGTGGGTTTGGCAGGCGTGAGGCCTGCGCAGCCTGGGCGCCATCGTTCCAGCCTTGCGCAAGCACTGCCTGAATCGAAGGACTGTTGAGCATCGCGACACGAATCGCGTCGTCCGGCGACAAGTCGTGCTCCAACACACGCGCCACCGCCGCTTCGGACTGGGCGTGCTGCTCAGCGGTCCGTACCAACTGCAGCGCACCGCCGGTGAACGGTGCCGCCTCACGATTGATCTCGCCGACGACACTCGCTTGGTCGAATGACGCACATCCGACAAGCGCAACAGCCAACGTCAACAGGGCGCCACGGCGCAGCGGAATGACGAAAACCCGCTTCACCGGCGTTTCTCCGCTTCGGGCGCGTCATGTGAGGACTCGTGTGCCGCGCTCGGTCTCTCGCTGGGCGGCACCGTGGCAGGTTCGATCGAGCGTTCCTTGGCTAGCACCCGCCATCCGCCCGCTTCTCCTACTGCCTGATTTGAGGCGGGCCACGATCGCACCGGCTCGTCCTGGAACTTCTGATAGGTTTCCAGTACGGACGAGTGCTCAACCGCCACCCAAGGTTCGGAAGACGGCGCAGCGCGGGCGGCAGCCGCAGCAATGACAACGACGGCACTGCCATACACCGCGCAGCGCCTGAATGCGCTCAGTTTCACGACACGACCTATCTGTTGGGACCACAGGGCTCACGCTTAGGCGTCGCACCGGCGGTTTCTCTCTGTGTTATGACGCGCACCGACGAACTCTTCAGGTTCGCTTGCAATGACCGATCGTCCACTCCTTGGCGGGCGATCGTCAGGCGACGTCAGCTCAATGCAGCGGCGCCCTACTTGGCGTCGCGTGCGTGCATGTGCATCTTTTTCTTTTCCTCGTCCGAGAGTGGCTTCGCGGCAGGGTCTTTGGTTGCCTGCGCCGAACGTTCCTTGGTGTGACTGTGGCCTTCAGTAGCGTGCGCCGCAGCCGGAGGCGACTGCTCAGCGGCGGGTTTCTGATCGGCGGCGGCTGCGGTCAGCGACCAGAGGGCGGCTGCGACAAACATCAAGAGGGTCTTCATTTTGGCGTTGCTCCCGTTGAACGAATCGCTTGGCACTTCGCGACTCCATGGCTGAGCACTCTGCGCCTTTGATTCCGTCAACGCGCTGTCCGCCAGATTACGAATTTGTAAGCCGAGCAACGTCGGAAGGTCGCCGCCACGCACGGTTGAATCCAGCTGTCAAAGATGTAATCCCGCAGTCATGCCCTCGACGGGATCGAATGCGCAAGATGGCACTCACAAAGGGCGCCACCCGACGCCCGTCTTGAGTGCCCCCGGGCAAGAAGGAGAAACACCATGAACACCCCCATCGCAACCGTACTGCTCACCGCCACGCTGGGCTTGGGAATCGCTTCCTCCGCACAGGCAGGCGAGACCTTCCATCAGGTGAAGGACGAACGCGGCGTCGTCAGCCATGTGCGCGGCGACGGACTGACCGAAGAGAAGGCGGACAAGACGGCGGTCGTGCAGATCAAGTCCTCGGCCAACGCGTCCGCCGGCAAGATTGGCTTCGATTGGCGCCGTGCGACGGCGGCCGAGCGTGCCTATATGAATGAGCTCTATCACGGCGAGGGCCCAAAGTGGTAACGCGAACCTGGCGCTGAGCGGCGCGTTCCCCCACGTGAAGGCGTGGGGGACGGTAACCAGTCAAGAGTGAGGAGGAAGACCATGAACACCCAGCACAACGGTCACCACGACAACAAGCGTGTGCAAACCCACAATGGTGAGCACCACCTCGCACAGCGCGCACGCATGGTCGCCGTCGCTTTCGTCGGCTTGGCGCTCGCCGCCTTGATCTTCGAACACCGCATGCATGTTCTCGGCGCACTGCCCTATCTCGTGATCCTGCTGTGCCCGCTGATGCACCTGTTCATGCACGGTGGTCATCACCATGGTCATGGCGCTGCCGAGTCCAAGCAGCCGCCAAAGGAACCGCCGCAAGGAGGTGAATCATGAGCACCAGCAACGTGTCCGACTATGGGCTGTGGGGGCTCGTGATCCTCAATATCGTCATCTTTGTCGCCTTCGCCTACAGCTTCTTCAAGCCGCAAACGCGCACCGACTGGCGCACGCTCGGCAGCTTTTCCGCCTTCGTCGTCGCGCTGTTCGTCGAGATGTACGGCGTACCGCTCACGATGTACCTCTTGGCCGGCTGGCTGCAGACGCGCTACCCCGGCCTCAACCCGCTCTCGCACGAAGCAGGCCACCTGTGGTGGTCGGTGCTCGGCCTGAAAGGGGATCCGCACTTCAATATCATTCACATCGCGAGCATGGTCGCCATCGTGGTCGGCATGTTCATGCTGTCGTCGGCCTGGCCCGTGCTGTACCGCGCGCAACGCGCCGGGGAAATCGCGCAGGAAGGCCTCTACGCCCGCTGCCGCCACCCACAGTACCTCGGCTTCATCGTCATCATGGCCGGCTTCCTGCTGCAGTGGCCAACCTTGCTGACGCTGCTGATGTTCCCGCTGCTGGTGTGGCGCTTTGTCCGCTTGGCCCGCGACGAGGAGCGTGAGGCGCGGCAACACTTTGGTGCACGTTGGGACGCTTACAGCGCCCGGACTCCCGCTTGGATTCCTCGTCTCGGTACGTGACGGCATCCCAGCTGCAAAACGGAGGCATCCGGTCACCACACGGAGGACAGCAATGAATCACCCACATGAGCACTCCGGACACGCCGAACATGGCCACGTCGGCCAGCACGCGGATCACAACGACAAACCCCGCGAACATCGCGCCCACCACGGCGAACAGGCCGCCGCTGCGACCGGCCTCGTCGACCCGGTATGTGGCATGCCGGTGACGCCCGATAGCGCCAAGGCAACGCTCGAATTCGAGGGCCGGACCTATCACTTTTGCAGTACACGCTGCCTGGAGAAGCTTCGCGCCGATCCGGCGCGCTACGCTACCCAGCCCGCCGCCACACCGGTGCCCATGTCGACAGCCGGCGCAGCAGCCACTTTCTACGTCTGCCCGATGCACCCCGAGGTGCGTCAGGACCACCCAGGCATCTGCCCCAAGTGCGGCATGGCGCTGGAACCCGAGCTGCCGACCGGCGAGACTGAGGACGACCACGAGCTGCGCGACTTTCGCCACCGCTTCTGGACGACGCTGCCGCTGAGCATCGTGCTGCTGGCCGTAGCGATGCTGCCGGCCGGTCGGATGCGGGCCGACCCGTCGGTGATGGGCTGGCTCGAACTTGTGCTGGCCACGCCGGTGGTGCTATGGGCGGCCTGGCCCTTCTTCGTGCGCTGCGCGAGTTCGATCCGGCAGGGCAGCCCCAACATGTGGACACTGATCGGCATCGGCGTACTTGCGGCCTATTCGTACTCGGTCGTCGCGGTGCTCTTCCCCGCATTATTTCCGGCGAGTTTCCGCGAAGGCGGGCGGGTTGCGCTGTACTTCGAGGCGGCGGCGGTGATCGTGTCGCTGACCCTGCTCGGCCAGGTGCTCGAACAGCAGGCTCGCAGCCAAACGTCGGCCGCGATTCGCTCCCTGCTCGGGCTGGCACCGAAGACAGCGCGACGCATCGACGCCGATGGCTCAGAAGCCGACGTGCCACTCGCCGAGGTCGTTGTCGGCGATCGCCTGCGCGTGCGCCCAGGCGAGAAGGTGCCGGTAGACGGGCGCGTACTCGACGGCCATTCGGCGATCGACGAATCGATGCTCACGGGCGAGCCGGTGCCGGTCTCCAAGACCAAGGGCGACGCGGTGATCGGTGCCACCGTGAATACGAGCGGCGCATTGGTCATCGAGGCCACCAAGGTCGGGCGCGACACGGTGCTCGCGCAGATCGTCGACATGGTCGCGCGCGCCCAGCGCAGCAAGGCGCCGATGCAACGCATCGCCGACCGCGTCGCGGCGAAATTCGTGCTCGCGGTGCTGGCGACCTCCGTGCTGACGTTTGCCGTCTGGTTCCTGTTCGGCCCCGAGCCGCGCGGCGTCTACGCGATCCTCAATGCCGTCGCCGTGCTGATCATCGCCTGCCCGTGTGCGCTGGGCCTCGCGACGCCGATGTCGGTAATGGTCGCGACCGGCCGCGCGGCAACAAGCGGCGTGCTGTTCCGCGACGCCGAGGCGATCGAAACGCTGCGCACGGTGGATGTGCTGGTTGTCGACAAGACCGGCACGCTGACGCTCGGCCGCCCGCAGTTTCAGCATGTGCTGGCGCACGGCGGCTTCTCTGATCGCGAAGTGTTGCGGCTGGCAGCGAGCCTCGATCAGGCGGCCGAGCATCCGCTGGCCGCTGCAATTGTCGCGGCCGCCCGCGAGCGTGGCCTCGCATTGGCCGATGCGTCGCGCTTCGATTCGGGTTCGGGTATCGGCGTCAGTGGCACCGTGGAAGCGCACGAGATTGTCATCGGCAACGCGCGCCATCTCGCTGACTCGGGAATCGATCCGACGCCGCTCGAACATGAGGCCGAGGCGGTACGTGGCAGTGGCGCGAGTGTGATGTTCGTCGGTATTGACGGTCGGCTCGCCGGCCTCATCTCAGTGGCCGACCCGATCAAGCCCGGCGCAAAGGAAGCCATCACGACACTACAGGGCAACGGCCTGCGCATCGTCATGGCGACCGGTGACGGCCTGACGACGGCGCGAGCCGTGGCCGCGAGCCTTGGCATCGACGAGGTGCACGGCGAAGTGACACCGCAGTTCAAGCATGAACTGGTGGGTCGCCTGCGCGCCAGCGGTGCCCGCGTCGCGATGGTCGGGGACGGCATCAACGACGCGCCCGCGCTCGCCGCGGCCGACGTCGGCATCGCGATGGGCACCGGCACTGACATCGCTATCAACAGCGCGCAGGTGACACTGGTGAAGGGCGACCTGCGCGCCATCGCGCGTGCGCGCCAGCTATCTCAGGCCGCGGTTCGCAATATGCGGCAGAACCTGCTGTTCTCGCTGCTCTACAACGGCCTGGGCGTGCCGATCGCCGCCGGCGTGCTGTACCCGGTCGCCGGCATTCTGCTGTCGCCGCTGATCGCGGCGGTCGCGATGTCTGCCAGCTCGGTCTCGGTGGTTGCCAATTCGCTTCGTCTCAGATTTCAGTAGCGGGTTCAACGTTATCTCACACCGTTGATAGACCCATGACGGCTCTTACCGCAATGCTGGCGTTGGCATGGAGAGAATTCCTGTCGGAGTGGGGTCGAATCCGTGCGCCACTGCGATTTCAAAGCCGACGTCCGCTTGCTCACGGGGCACGAGCACATGAAGGTCGGCTAAGGCCGAATAGGACTCACCCGCCCCCGTGTTGAACGACCACTGCGCTCAACTTTCCGCCGCTCACAGCATACGAGGCTCAATGTCCGTACGGGGTCGAGCGCAGCCCCTGCCCCACAGAGTCTATCGGACCGCTTTCAGCCTGAACGGAACCTTCGGCATTCGACCTCGAAGTGCGGTTCCTGGCTGGGTCACAGGCGTAGGCAGCACGGGCCATTTCGCATCCGAGGAGACCACTAACCTGCGGCGGAACCAACGTCACTGCGTGACACCAGAGAACCCATCAAGCGTGCGCGTGGTGTTCAGACTCTACGGACAAGCGCATACCCACTGTTTTAAGGACGGCCAGCAGGGTCTTAAGTGTCGGGTTGCCTTTGGGCGAGAGCGTGCGGTACAGCGTTTCGCGGCTGATGCCGGCTTCGGCCGCCACCGCACCCAAGCCGCCGTAGGCCTCAGCCACCGTACGCAGGGCCAGTAGCCCGGCAGCACGGTCGTCCGGGTTGTCGAGCGATTCCATCGCCGCTTTGAGGTACTCGACCGCCAGTTCGCGATCGGCCCGCAGTTCGGCGACTTCCGCATCGTGATGCGATACCGCACCTTTGAGTTTGCTCATGATTGCCTCTGTTTCCATTCGGACCAAAACGCCTTGGCCCGCTTGATGTCAGCCGTTTGTGTTCCCTTGTCCCCGCCGCACAGCAGTAGCACGACCGTCTTTCCGTGTTTGGCGCAATACACGCGGTAGCCAGCGCCGACATGGACGCGCAACTCGATAACGCCTTCGCCGACCGGTTCGCTGTCGCCAAAGTTGCCGGCCTGGACCTGTCGGAGGCGAACCCGGATACGCGCTTGGGCGACCTTGTCACGAACGTCTGCCAGCCACTCGGTGAAAGGCTCACGCCCATCGTCGCGTTGATACCGAAGCAGTTCTAACATGACCCAATAGTAGCTTAAAAGCTACTTTTCACCTATCCGTTGCGCGCCGGTCTGGCGGTCGTTGAACTTATGATTGCGGTCGCAAACCGACGCCCTGACGCCACCGTTTGGGTCGGTACCCGCGATACCAAGGATCTGCAACCGCCAATCATGACGCCCCACAAATGGCAATTCGCCTCGCGTTTCCGCCGCCATGCGTTTGGGTGGCGTTCCGACGCGCCGATTCAGCGGATCAAGGAAGCTCTCGCCGAGATTAAGCGGGTCGCCCGCACGGAGCCGGTACTGGCGGCCGAGGGCGCAATCACCCTGCTCGAAACGCTCTCCCCAGCGTTGGAGCAGGTCGATAGCTCGTCCGGCGCCTTGGGCACGGCGGTCAACCGGGCCATCGAAACGTTGGTG
Source organism: Pseudomonadota bacterium (assembly GCA_021803785.1). GTDB lineage: Bacteria > Pseudomonadota > Gammaproteobacteria > Burkholderiales > Rhodocyclaceae > Niveibacterium. Next base: position 14,551 of record JAJZLD010000041.1, read on the forward strand.
CCCATCATTGCCCAGGCGGATGTCGAGCCGGGCATTCGACAGCGTTGGCTCGCGCGCTTGTGGCAAGCCGTGCAAGACGACGACATGCCCTACATCGACTCGCTCGGTGAGCATTGGGACGTGTTGTGCGCAAGACCGCAAATCGCACTCACGTGGGTCGATGAGTTCTTGCCGCTGGTCGAACACGCCTGGAGTCCGCGCGCTTTGGGTCACGGGTTTTTCAAGGGAACGGCCGCGTGTCTTGCGGCCCTTTATGCCGCGGGCCGTTACGAACAACTGCTCGCGCTCCTGGAGCGATCGCCCTTCAAGTGGTGGCACGACCGTCGCTGGGGGGTCAAAGCGCTGGCCGCGCTGGGCAAGCCGGCTGAGGCCGTGCATTACGCCGAGCAGTCGCGCGAAAGGTCGCAAGCTGGGTG
>JAJZLD010000364.1 GCA_021803785.1 Pseudomonadota bacterium
GACGCTGCACAAATCACGCCCTGCAACTTCGCCCAAGCAACGCAGGAACCTGAGAACGACACAGCACCGATCAGCGCGCCCAAGGTCGCGAGCGTCGTGACCACCGGGCCGGTGACATGACCACGCGAGAACTCCAGCGCAGCAATCGCTGCAGCGGCACCACCGCCCATGCCATTGTAGATCGCGACCATCTGCGGCATGTCAGTCATCTTGACGACCTTACCGGACCACCATGCCAGCGAACCACCGAGCGCCAACGCGACGACGATCAGCAGCATGTTCCGCATGTCTGGGGTCAGGAACGTCACCAGGGTCGCCAGCACCATGCCGGCACCCGCCCAAACGATGCCCTTGCGCGCCGAAACCGGCGAGGACATCGCCTTGAGGCCCAGAATGAACAAGACCGCTACGACGAAGTAAGAAATATTGATCAGCCAAGTCGCCCCCGTCATTTGGCCGCCTCCTTGCGGTCATCGCGCTTGAACATGGCGAGCATCCGTTCGGTTACCACGTAACCGCCGGCCGCATTCGCCGCGCCAAGCACCACGGCAACAAAACCGATAGCCAGTTGCAGCGGATCGTTCGGATCAGCGTTGCCAAGTGCCACCATCGCACCCACCAGCACCACGCCGTGCACAAAGTTGGACCCCGACATCAGCGGGGTATGCAGGATCACCGGCACACGCGCGATGACCTCGTAGCCGGTAAATGCGGCCAGCATGAAGATATAAATTGCCAGGAAGCCTTCCATTGCGGCGCTCCGTCAAAGTCCAAGAATCTTTTTCACGCCTTCGTGGCGCACCGCGCCGTCGTGCGTGAGACAGGTACCTGCGATAACCTCGTCGGTCCAGTCGATCGCCAGCGATCCATCCTTGATCATCGGCAAAACAAAGTTGTAGAGGTTCTTGGAGAACATCTCCGAGGAGTGAGCGGCCATGCGGCTGGGCAGGTTGGTCGGGCCGACGATCAACGCGGGACCAACCCGAACCACCTCACCAGCCACGGTGCCAACAACGTTGCCACCCGACTCAGCAGCCATATCGACCACGACAGCACCGGTCTTCATCTTGGCGACCATATCCGCAGAGATGATCTGCGGCGCCTTCTTGCCGGGGATCGCAGCCGTGGTGATCAGGGCGTCGCATTGCGCAACAGCCTTACCAAGACGCTCGGCCTGCTGACGCTTTTCTTCGTCGGTGAGTTCGCGGGCATAACCGCCGGTGCCCGCAGCAGATACGCCGGTATCAACGAACTTGGCGCCGAGGGATTCAATCTGCTCCTTGGTTTCCGGACGCACGTCGTAGGCTTCGACCATCGCCCCCATGCGGCGCGCCGTCGCAATTGCCTGCAAACCCGCGACACCCGCACCGATCACAAGCACCTTCGCCGGGCGGATCGTGCCCGCCGCATAGGTCAGCATTGGGAAGAACTTGGTGCAGTGGCTGGCGGCGATGAGCGCGCACTGGTAGCCGGAACATGCCGCCTGCGATGAGAGAATATCCATACTCTGCGCACGCGAGATACGCGGCAGCAGTTCCATTGCGAAGGTCGTGATCTTGCGCTCGGCAAACAGCCGTACACGATCCGCGCTCTGGTAGGGTTGCAAACCTGCAACCAACACGGCCCCCGGTTTGAGCTTGCGAATTAGTTCGTCGGACGGCGGCTGGATTGCGAGCACCATGTCCGCCGCGAGCACCTCGTCGACACCGTCTGCCCAGCGCACATCGGCGAAATCGCCCTCTGCAATGCCGGCAGCCTCGGCGGCGCCGCGTTGAACAACAAGCTCGACTCCGAGCGCCCTGAAACGTTTAGCCACCTCGGGAACCAGCGCAACGCGCCGTTCGCCGGTGACTCGCTCGGCCAAAACGCCGATCGTCAGTGCCATGAAGCCTCCTGGTCAGATGCTGCCCATGCAGGGCAATGGCGCATATGCGCCGGAGTTGCCCGAAGCCTCTGCCCGCAAACGGGCGAGCGCAGCCATCGAGGGCGCGCCGAACGTTGGGGGGAGTGCTGCGGCAACGACAAAGCGGCATGATACTACTGACTGCTGCCGTAATCTAAGAAGCGGAACCGCGCGAGTCCGATGACCAATGAGTTGGATCAAACCGGAGCTGTACATGCCGATCAAGTCAAACCCAGTCACCCGCCCCCGAAAGAAGGCGCGCCCGGATTACCGGAGAAAGATTGGTCAGCCACCAGGCGCACTGATTCACTTGGGCGACATCAAGACGCCCTCGCCCGCGATCACCTTGTTCGAGTACGACCGAAGCGGATTCAAGGAATGTCGATTCGCATCGGTTGCTGAATCTCGCAGCTTCGAGCCCGCTCACGGCGTGGTCTGGCTCAACGTGTATGGCCTCCAACAGCCCGAGGTGATGACCGAGATTGGCCGGCGTTTTGCCCTGCACCCTCTGACGCTGGAAGACATCCTGAACACCCATCAGCGTCCGAAGCTCGACGACTACGGGAGCTACCTCTTCTTTGTGGCACGGGCCTGGCGCACGGCCGAGGACACTGGAGAGCTGGTGTCAGACCAGGTCAGCATCGTGCTCGGCGAGCGTTTCGTACTGACTTTTCAGGAGAGGCCTGGCGGCCTTTTCGATCCGATTCGGGAGCGACTGCGGCAAGGCAGCGGCCCCGCACGCGAGCGTGGCCCCGACTATCTCGCCTATTCCTTGCTCGATGCGGTGGTTGACCGCTACTTCAACGTGCTGGAATCGCTCGGCAGCCAGATCGACCAGCTAGAGGACGCGATCGATCAGCCACGGGCGGCGCACTTGATCACGGCCATCAACCGACTCAAGCACGACACCCGGGAACTGCGGCGCACGGTTTGGCCGTTGCGGGAGGTGATCACCAGCCTGCTGCGGGTCGAAGAGCGCTTCGTCAAACGCAGCACCGACATTTATCTGCGCGACGTCTATGACCATATCGTCCAGGTCGTCGAATCACTCGACAGCCTGCGCGACGCAACTGCAGATCTGCTCGATCTGCACATTTCACTCGACAGTCAGCGGCTGAATAACGAAGTGCGCGCGCTGACCGTGGTATCGATGCTTTTCATGCCAGCAACATTGATCAGCGGCATCTTTGGCATGAATTTCCAGACCATGCCGTGGTTGTCATTGCCCAACGGCTTCTGGTTCGCGATCTGTTTGATGGTGGGCATCGCCAGCATCATGGGTCTGATTTTCTGGCGTCGGCAGTGGCTACAGAACAGCTGAGTCTGTCGGCTATTTTTACAGCAACGCGCCAGGCATATTTCCCATTTGTGACAAATTATTTGTAAAC
>JAJZLD010000365.1 GCA_021803785.1 Pseudomonadota bacterium
AGCCACGCCAAGGAACTGTAAGCAACGTCGGTTCGTCCGAAAGGTCGACAAAAGGGCCCTGCCTTGGCGGGCCCTTTGTTTTTGGCGCAACGCGTGGCGCAGTGCATAACGCCTTCAAGTTCTGCGCACCCCGGCCGTAGACCGGAGTGTCCGCCCTTAAACGGGAGCTTGGCTCGTTCGCCACATGCACGCAGTACGCCACATCCCGCTCGCATTTGCTTCCCTCACCGCCACCGCGCCGGCCTTTGCTAGCGACGTTGGCGGCGGCAGCGGCATGTGGATCTGGATCTCGGTCATCGCGATCCTCATGGCCGCGCTGGCGGTCGTGGTCGCCATCGAGGCGCGCCGCCGCATCAAGACGCTGAAACATCTGCGCGATGAGGCGCGTACCGAAGCGGAACGCTTTCGCAAAACGATCGAAGGCACCAATGCCGTGGCGTGGGAGTTCGATCCCACCAACAACCGGTGCTACTACGTCTCGCCCCAGGCGGAGCTGCTACTGGGATTTCCGCTGAACGCCTGGACGCAACCGGGTTTCTGGCGCGAGAACATTCATCCGGAAGATCGGCGCTTCGTCATCGAGTTCTTCCGCGCGCAGACCGAACTCGGCTACGACCACGAACTTGAGTACCGGATGTTGCATGCCGATGGCCAGACCGTCTTTGTGCGCGACATGCGGACGGTGCATCGCAAGCCCGACGGCAGCATCGATCGCATCAGCAGCCTGCTGATCAACCTGTCGGTGCACAAGGCCACCGAGGCCGCGCTCGAAGACAGCGAAGCCCGCTTCCGCTCCACCTTCGAACAGGCCGCGGTAGGTATCGCGATGTGTTCGCTGGCTGGGCGCTACTCACGCGTCAACCGCCGATTCACCGAGATCTCCGGCTATTCCGAAGCGGATCTGCTGCAGATGGACTTCCGCGAGTTGGTTCACGCGGACGACGCCCAGCGCCTTGACGCCCAGTTGATGCAACTCGCCGGATCCGACCGCGAGGTGATCACACTCGAAATGCGCATCCGCCGGCGCGATGACAGCCTGGTGTGGGTCGCCATGACGGTCAGCGTGGTCCGTGCCTTGTCGCGTGATCCGAGCCAGTACATGGTCGTGATCGAGGACATCAGCGGCCGCAAGCAGACCGAAGCGGTAATGCGTGAGAGCGAAGCGCGCATGCGTACCATCATCAGCTCGCTCGACGAAGGCATCGTGATGCGCAACGCAGCCGGTGACGTCGAGGTGTGCAACGAGGCGGTCGCAAAGATCTACGGCATGACGCAGGCGGAGTTCTACCGCTTCCGGCTGGATTCGGGCCAGGTCGAATTCGTGTGCGCAGACGGTTCCCCGCGCGCTGCGGAAACGCTGCCGCCGATGCTTGCGCTCGCCCGTAACGAACCGGTGGCGGACATGATCGCCTTCCGCAACCAAGACGGCGAGATCCGGACGCTCTGGGCCAAATCCACGCCGCTGCATCGTGAGGACGAGGCCCGCCCGTATGCGGTGGTCACGACCGTCACGGACATGACGCAACGCCTGCAGGGCGAAGCCGAATTGCGCCTCGCCGCCTCGGTGTTCGAGCACAGCGTCGAAGCTATCGTCGTTGCCGGGGCGGACCGCAACATCGTGCGGGTGAACCCCGCTTTTAGCACCGTCACCGGGTTTGAAGTGCGCGACGTGATCGGTCACAGCCTGCCAGATGTGACCGGTAGCCGCCATGAAGCCGGCTTCTTCGAGAACGTCTGGCGCAGCATCGAACGTCACGGCTTCTGGCAAGGCGAAGTCTGGAACACCCGCAAGAACGGCAAAGCGTTCCCGGCCTGGCTATCGATCAGCTCGGTGCGCAACCACGATGGTCTGATATCGAACTACGTCGCGGTGTTCTCGGACATTACCGAGCGCAAGGCGAACGAGGCCCGCATCGCCTACCTGGCCCACCACGATCCGCTGACGGGGCTGCCCAACCGTGCGCTGATGCAGGATCGACTGTCTCAGTCGCTGGCCCGCGCACAGCGCGAGAGCACGATGGTCGGCCTGCTGTTCCTTGATCTCGATCGTTTCAAGATGATCAACGACTCGCTCGGCCACCACGCCGGCGATCGGCTACTGCAACAGGTCGCCGAACGGGTGCGCACCTGCGTGCGGGATTCGGACACGATCTGCCGCCAGGGCGGTGACGAGTTCATCATCGTGCTCAATGACATAGCCGACACCCGCGCCCCTGCCCGCGTGGCAGAAAAGATCCTGGGCTCGCTGGCCGAGCCCTTCGATGTAGGCACCCACCGGATCGGCACCTCGTTCTCGATCGGCATCGCGGTGTATCCGAACGACGGCCGCGACCCTGAAAGCCTGATGAAGAACGCCGATACGGCGATGTATCACGCCAAGGAAAGCGGGCGGAACACCTTCCGCTTCTTTACCGAGGCGATGAATGCCAACGCGCTGGAACGGCTGCAACTCGAAAACGCGCTGCGCCAGGCGTTGGAACGCAATGAACTCACGTTGCACTACCAGCCGCAGGTGTCGCTTAAGGACGGCATGGTGGTTGGCGCCGAAGCGCTGCTGCGCTGGCAGCACCCGCAGCGTGGCTTCATCTCGCCCGCCCGCTTCATCCCGATCGCCGAAGAATCAGGTCTGATCGTACCGATTGGCCGCTGGGTGCTGCGCGAAGCCTGCCGGCAGGCGCGCGCTTGGGAGAAACAGGGCCTGCCGCCGATCATGATGGCGGTGAACATGTCGGCGCTGCAGTTCCGCCGCAACAACGTGGTCGCGATGGTGCGAGAAGTGCTTGAAGAGACCGGTCACGAGCCGGACCGCGTCGAACTCGAACTCACCGAATCGCTGCTGATGGAAAACGCTGACGAGGTGCTCTCGACAATCCAACAGCTCAAGAGGCTCGGGGTGCGCTTGTCGATCGACGACTTCGGCACCGGCTATTCAAGCCTCTCCTACCTCAAGCGCTTTGCGGTGGATCGCTTGAAAATCGATCAGAGCTTCGTGCGCGACGTGCCAATGGACTCGGACGATGCGGCGATCGTGCGCGCGATCATCCAACTGGGTGAAGCGCTCAAGCTCGACGTAATTGCCGAAGGGGTCGAAACGATCGCGCAGGTTGAATTCCTGCGCCGCGAGGGCTGCTCGGAAGCGCAGGGTTACTACTGGTGCCCGCCGGTACCGCCAGGCGTGTTCCAGAGCATGCTGCATCGCGGCATCATCACGCCCGAGGCCGATCGCGCAATGCTCAGCAACGGCTAAGCCGGGCCCGCCGGGGTTCGGGCGACCACCAGGGCCAGATC
>JAJZLD010000366.1 GCA_021803785.1 Pseudomonadota bacterium
CACGTTAACCCCGGAGGCGGTTGTGCAGCGAGCACGAAGCAGACGAGGTGACCAATGGAAGCTGTTCTCCTGGAATTGTGAACATTTTGTTCGTTGGGCGCATGGCATAGAACCAGCCAGTCCCCAATTGACGGCAGGTGTGGCGGTAATGGGTACGATCGCTCTGATCGCTTTTGCAGCCTTCGGTCCGGGCACCGCGTCAGGGTGACCGCCGACGAGGTTCCAAAAAGGTCCTGATTCTCGCCACAGTCGGCTTGATGTTTTGGACACCCTGATGGCGGTGCTTTTTGCCGGCACCGCCGTACTCGCCGGAGAGCAAATCCACCTGAACTTTGATGGGCCGGCCATCAACCATCACGGTGCGAAAGAAGGTAAACGGTTGGCGGCCCTCCGCATAACCTTGCTTTTGCAGATGTTCGAGGATGGTGCGATACCGCTCTTCATCAATCGTGCGGTGATTGACCGCCAAATCCACGTCCGTGCTGCCGATGTGTCGCGGCTGCGCTTGACCAAAAAGCAGTTCCGGAACCCAGCCGCCGACCAAGACGATATCGTCGCGGTACTCTCCCAAAATGTGCACGAGTTCCAGCATGACCATATGGGCGGCCTGGGTTGCCTGTTGGGAGTAGTCAGCGCGGGAATTCACCATGATGGCTTGAGCACCTCGCGCAAAATCGCCTCGGCGGCTTCTTCGCCGCGGGCGACGTTCCCGCGGAGGTCCAAGTACGCCTGTAGCGGCGAGACGACCTGGATGCCGTCTCTGTCCTGGCTATCCATCAGCACGCCCTCGTCGTAAGGTTCGATAAGGCTGACGTTGCTGCCGCTGGGTACCCGTTTCCAGTCGAGTTTTTCCGCTACGGCTTCCATCGGCTCACGCACGTAAGCTGCGACCCGCTGGTACCGGACCGCGGGTGCCAACCGCGCGGCGGCGGAAAAAGCGGTCAACGTGCCCAACGGCTCGCCTCCCTGGCTTTTGCCCGCAATCGCACGTTCGATCTCATCGACCGATGCCATGGCATAGAAGTTTTCGATCCGATTACGGGTAAAGCGGTAGGCGGCAGCCCATTCGGCCAGCAGGGCTTCGGGCTTCGCGAGCGAAATGCCTGAATTACTCGACCGTAGCCATTCGCGAGCATCCAGAAGTTTTTTCACGTTCGAGACCTGCCCCAGGCTTACGCCGGCGGTGCCGGCCAACGGCTTGACCAGCCAGGATTCATTGGGATCGCGCATCAGGACGCGAAGAATGCGCTCGGCCTTGGGAGAGTAGAGAGATCGCAGGTCGCGCTTTTCAGTAAACGGGTTCGACTGGCCGGCCTTCCTGATGTAGACCTTATCGATGCAAATGCGGCAATTGCCCGCGAAATCCACATAGCCAATGCCCTCGGCCTTGAGAATCTCCGCGGCGACGTCCGAAATGAATGGCGCGACAACGATCGCGTAGGCGTCCTTGAAGGATGAGCGATAGCGTGCGAGCGCATTGACCGCTTCGCGGACGATGCGCGGCTGGCCGCTCTTCTTCACTTCCAGCAGCAGCGTGCGCTCGCCCGTACCTTGGATGCGAAGTTTTCCAATGCGATCGATTCGCGCGGTGCCGACAGGAACCTCCCGCGGCCCCCAGCGTAGGACGCAAAAGGGGGCGTCCTCAAAGCACTGGGACACGGCGGCGGACGCACGGTCGAGGAAATTGGATTCTTTTTCTTTCACTAAATCATAACCCTTCAACGCTTGCTGAAAGTCAGCATACCACTGAAACAGCCTGAAAGCAACTATTTCATCACAATAATATATTTCAGCGTTCGTTGAAATACTACTATTTAGTGAAAAATATTGAAGATGATCGGTTTCCTACTGCTGCCGGGCCTCATGAGTTTCTCTTCCACCGTCTCAACGTAACGGCCCGGTGAGACGGGATTACCTCCGTAAAGCCTCGAAAAATGGTCGTTTCTTCGGCCCAATCGCAGGATATCGCGTTTTTTCATCTTACGTCCGCCGGGGTCTTATCCCATGACGACCCGGTGCTGAGTTTCTACCATTCCGTGCGAACTCATTCCTCTATCGAGCTGCCATCTGGACCGCACGGGTGACCGGAGATGTCGGCCAGCGCAACGATGATGTCAAAACGTACCCCGGGAGCAACTCCTCTAATTACGGGCCCACGCCTTCGGCGGCAACGATGGCATCTATGTCGGCGAGGCTACTCGTATTGTGCGTCCCTGCGTACCGGAAAGAACGACGGACGACATCCCCATCACAGGCAAATCAATAATAGCGTCTGCTTTCTGGACCAGCGCGCTGTCATGGCTCGTGAAGAGCAAAATTGCTTGTTTTTCCGCAGCGAACTGACGCAGCGCGTCGAAGATCAGATCTGCGGTGTCCCGATCTATACCGGTGGTAGGCTCGTCAGCAAGGATCAGGCGCGGTGCAGCAGTCAGGAAGACACGGGCCAATGCGATGCGGGATTGTTCGCCGCCGGATAAGCCCCGAGGCATACATGCGTCATAGCTGCCTTTCAGGCAAGCAATCGTTTCATGGATACACGCCGCCCTGGCTGCTTCGATAATCTGTTCTCGGGAAGCACCAGGAGTTGCGTGTGCAATATTCTCCGCGATTGTTCTGCGCCAAAACAAAACGGGGCGCTGGGGCACGTACGCAATAGACGACGCCAGCCATTCCCGGTCTGGTTGACTAAGTGGTTCGCCGGCAATCTCGACGTAGCCGCTCGCGCGGGGATGCAGGCGCAAGAGGTGACGGAATAACGTGGTCTTGCCAGCGCCGGAGGGGCCGCGCAGTGCAATAGTCCGGGCAACATCAAACGATGGCAAGTCGAAAGTCAGTGGCCCAATCGGGCGCCCACTAACTTGGAAGGATACGTTGCGAGCGACAAGGAACGGAGCCGTGCTCGCCGTACCACGCCGGGCCACCTTGGCGTAGGCGTCCGCTTCGGGCAGGCTAACCACGTCCATAATAATCCTTAGATTACCAGTTGCTTCGTAAAGACGATCGAGGATTGCGTTGCAATTATGAATTGATGCCAGCATGGCTGCGCGCAGCGCAGGGAGGACAACTAAATTTCGCAGTTGCGCGTGGCTGGCTATTCAACTGCGGGCTGACGTGACTAAGAACGGCAAGGCCGATCAGCTTCCCCTCCACACGGACCTGATCGCCCTGCTGCAATCACGGAAACCGGGGCAGGTCGAAGAATCCATCTTCGCTCAAATCCCCGGCATGAAGAACTTTCGGCGCGACTTGCAAGCCGCCGGCCTGGATACCAGTATTGATTTC
>JAJZLD010000042.1 GCA_021803785.1 Pseudomonadota bacterium
GGCCCTCGGCTCCTTGCGTTGGGTGCCGGTCGCCACCAGTTTCTTCAAAGCGAGCGGGTTCTTCGCGTCGTACTCGGCTTGCATGTCAGCATGTGCGTAGAAGCAAGCGTCTTCAAGAATCGCTTTGTATTCCTTCGGCAGTGATTCCCACTGCTTCTGGTTCACATAGATCGACAGCTGCGGGCCGCCTTCCCACCAACCTGGGTAGTAGTAGAACTTGGCGACCTTGTTGAAGCCGAGCTTCTCGTCGTCATAGGGGCCAACCCACTCGGCGGCGTCGATGGTGCCTTTTTCAAGGGCGGGGTAGATGTCGCCGCCCGGAATCTGTTGCGGTACGGCGCCCAACTTGGCGATCACCTTGCCGGCGAAGCCGCCGATACGCATCTTGAGGCCTTCGAAATCCTTGACCGTCTTGATTTCCTTGCGGTACCAGCCGCCCATCTGCACCCCGGTGTTGCCGCATGGGATGTTGTAGATGTTGTAGTCCTTGAAGAACTCGCGCAGCAACTGCAGGCCGCCGCCTTGCATCATCCAGGCCGTCTGCTGGCGGCTGTTGAGGCCGAATGGCAGGGCGGTGTCGAAGGCGAAGGTTGGATCCTTGCCGACGAAGTAGTACGACGCCGAATGGCCGATTTCCACGGTGCCATCCTTGACCGCGTCGAGCACGCCGGGGCCGGGAACCAGCTCGCCCGCCGCGAATACCTGGATCTGGAACTTGCCGCCGGTGGCTTCCGCGACGCGCTTGGCCATCGTCTCGGCGGCGCCGTAGATCGTATCCAGGCTCTTGGGAAAACTTGATGCCAGCCGCCACTTGATGGTGGGCAACTCTGCGGCCATCGCCGGACCGGCGACGGCGGCGGCACCAGCGGCAAGGCCGGCGCCAGCGTTCTTCAAAAATGAGCGACGTTCCACGTTGTCTCCTCTCCTGTTTTGGGTTCGTTCGTGTTGGAACGTCGCGACTATACGAGAGCTAATGCGCAAAGGTGAAGTGTGGTTTTTGCGCAGCGCGGGCGCCGCAAGCGCCTTGCTCTGTAAGGCTCTCGTAAGAAATTTGGCAATCCCTCGCGGGTATGGGGTTGCCAGTGCGATCGCTCAGTCGCCAGCAACCGTCATGTTGCCAATCAGCACCGATCCGCATTGTTTCGATCCACGCACAAGCATGTCGTTACCGCAGGCGACGATGTCGCGGAACATGTCGCGCAGGTTGCCTGCAATCGTGATCTCGTGCACCGGGTAGGCGATTTCGCCGTTTTCAACCCAGTAGCCGGCCGCCCCGCGGGAGTAATCGCCGGTTACGGTATTCACGCCGTGGCCCAGCAGTTCAGTGACAAACAACCCACGCCCCATTTTCTTGAGCAGGCCGGTCAGGCCGAGCTTGCCGGGTTGCAGGATCAGGTTGTGGCAGCCGCCGGCGTTACCGGTGGACTTCAGGCCCAGCTTGCGTGCCGAGTAGCTGCCAAGAAACCAGCCGTTGAGTGTGCCGCGCGTGACGACTTCGCGGCGTGCGGTCGCGACACCTTCGTCGTCAAACCAGCAACTGGCCAGGCCGCCGGGAATGAACGGGTCTTCGAGCAGGGTTACCGCATCCGAGAACACCTGGGTGCCGAGGGTGTCGAGCAGGAATGAGCTGCGCCGGTAAAGGCTGCCGCCGCTCGCTGCGCTGACAAAATGCCCCAGCAGGCCGGCGGCCAGCGGGGCTTCGAACAGTACCGGCACCTCGCAGGTGTTCAACTTGCGGGCGTTCAAGCGCGATAGGGCGCGGCGCGCCACATAGTCGCCGATCGCTTCCGGGGCCGGCAGATCGAGCGCGTTGCGCCGTGTGACGTACCAGTCATCGCGCTGCATGCCGTCGCCTTCGCCCGCGATCATCGAGCAGCCAAGACCATGGCGTGTGGTTGCATAGCCTTCGCAGAAGCCAAGGCTGTTTGCCGATACAAACTGGGTTTGCTGCGTCGATACGCTCGCCCCTTCGGAATTCGTGACGAGTTCGCTGACCGAAAAGCCCGAGGCCTCGCAGCGCCGGGCGAGTTCGATCGAAGCGTCCACGTCGGTCGCCCAAGGGTGGAAGAGATCAAGCTCGCGCGGTTCCCGCGCCAGTTGGTCTGGGTCGGGCAAGCCCGCCGCCGGGTCGCTGGCGGTGAAGCGGGCGATCGACACCGCAGCGGCTACCGTATCGCGCAGCGCCTGCGGTGCGAAGTCGGTTGTGCTTGCGTGGCCGCGCTGGTGCCCCAGGTACACGGTGACCGAGATGCCCTTGTCGCGGTGGTACTCCAGCGTATCGACTTCACCTTGGCGCACGCTGACCGAATGCCCCCAACCCTCCGAAACATCCACGTCGCAGGCCGAAGCGCCCTGGCTTTTCGCGCTCTTCAGCACATCGGCGGCAATCTCGCGCAGTGTATCCTGGGTGAAGCTGAATCCATTTGAAGTGGCCATGCCGGGGCATCCGTCGAGTCGAAAGCTATAATTTTACGTTCATGTGGCCAAATCGCCTTCGGAAACTCCATGCACCGCAATCCACCGCACCAGAATGACGACGACTCGGATGAGTACGACGGCCCCAGCAAATCGCAACGCAAGCGCGACATGCACAAGCTGCAGGACATGGGGGCTGAGCTTGTAGCGCTGTCGCCCGCGCGCCTCGCCAAGGTGCCGTTGCCCGAGCGCCTGCACGACGCGGTTCTCGAATATGCGCGTGTCGGCAAGCATGAAGCCAAGCGGCGCCAGCTGCAGTACATCGGCAAGCTGATGCGTGAGGTCGACCCTGCGCCGATTCGTGAAGCGCTGGATGCCTTTGCCGGCGTGTCGCGCGCGGAGATCGCCCGCCAGCATAAGCTCGAACGCCTGCGCGAACGCTTGCTGGAAGACGAAGTCACGCTCGGCGATATCGCCGCGGCCTATCCGGACGCCGATCTGCAGCATCTGCGCAACCTGCGCCGCAATGCCATCAAGGAACGCGAAGCGGCCAAACCGCCGCGCGCTTATCGTGAGATCTTCCGCATCCTGCGTGATTTCGAATACGCCGACGACGGCGAAGCGCAGAGCGCAGGCGAAGAGGGCGGCGAGGGGGACGAGGCATGAGCGATACGCTGCGCATCGGCTTGGTTTCGATCAGCGATCGCGCCTCCTCCGGGGTCTATGAAGACAAAGGCCTGCCAGCGCTGACGGAATGGTTCGGCGCCGCGCTGCGGAGTCCGTGGCAGTCGGAAACGCGGCTGATTCCCGATGAGCAGGCTGTCATCGAAGCCACGCTGATCGAGTTGTGCGACCTTGCCGGCTGTCATCTTGTCCTGACGACCGGGGGCACCGGCCCGGCGCCGCGTGATGTCACCCCCGAGGCCACGCTCGCGGTTGCGCACAAGGTGATGCCCGGTTTTGGCGAGCAGATGCGGCAGATCGGGCTTGCCTTCGTGCCAACCGCGATCCTGTCTCGCCAGGTCGGTGTAATCCGCGGTCAGAGCCTGATCCTGAACCTTCCGGGCCAACCGAAGGCGATCCGCGAAACCCTTGAGGGCGCTCGTAACCCCGATGGCAGTATCCGCGTACCCGGCATCTTTGCCGCCGTGCCGTACTGCATTGATCTGATCGGTGGCCCGTACATCGAAACCGACGAAGCGGTCGTGAAGGCGTTCCGCCCCAAGTCGGCCCAGCGTAACCCGATTCAATTGGCAAGCTAGTTCGGCGCCTTGACCCGTCGCGGAGCGACGAGCGGGAAGCTGAGGCGGAAGCGGGCGCCAGCGACCATCGCGGTGACCACATCCACAAGCGGCCAGCGCGAGCAGGCGCAGCCGCGGTATGTGATGTCCCATGCTCCCTTTCCCGAATTGGCGTCATGGTTGCGGGCTGTTTGCCGATGCAAGTCGGGACAGCAAATCTCTTTGTGTTTGTCCGCAAGCTCAACTTTCGGCGAGGTGGCGATGCACTTGAGCCGGCACCCGCAAAGTGGTGGCGACGGGCGCTGCCTTGGTGATCAGGGCGCGGCGAGCGGTAGTTCGAGCGTAACGATGCAAACGGCGCCAGGTGCGCTGTGCAGCGCCACGCGGCCGCTGCCGCCAGTGCCAAGGCGGGTGGTGAAGAAAAGGTCATCGAGGCCGGCAGGCGAGGTGATCTCGCCGCCGTCGAGCCGGTCGCACAGCGTGCGGGCTTGCGGGTCGTCCCAGCACGGCGGGTTCAGGTCGGAGCCGAACCAACTGATATCGGCGACACTGTCGCAGTTCATGTCGCGCCCGAGCTCCGCGGCAAGGTCGAAGCGGAGGCCATCGACATGCATCGCCTTGATCCAATCGCGCAGCGAATCCACCACCATGCGGATCAACGCCGCGCTGAAGAAATCGAGTGTGTTGCCGCAGCCAGTGGTGTTGTCGTAGAAGCAGGCGGGTGCGTCGGCCGGGCCCAGGAGGCCGCAGTCGCTGCGATTGTCGATGCCGCGCATTGCGTCGCGGCTGCCGAGCAGCGTTGAACTCAGCGCTGCACGATCGGGATGATGCGTTTGCCCAGCGGTGCGGCACGCGGCGCCAGTTGCCGGCGGCGTTCCTGCTCGCGCCACCAGGCGCGGGCGCCGAGCAGCAGCGCGAGGATCAGGCCATAAATCAGCGGCTCGGTGACGTCGCGCTTTACCAGCCACCAGAAGTGCAACACCGCCAGCACGCCGATCGCGTAGACCGAACGATGCAGCGCCTGCCAGCGCCGGCCGCCGAGTCGGCGGATCGCGAAATTGCAGGAGGTTGCGGCGAGCGGCACCAGCAGCACGAAGGCGGCAAACCCAATGGTGATGAACGGGCGCTTGACGATGTCCTTCGCGATCGCAGCCCAGTCGAAGAACTGGTCGAGCCACACATAGGTGGCCAGGTGCAGGCTGGCGTAGAAGAACACGAACAGGCCGAGCATGCGGCGCAGCCGGATCAACCAGTGCCAGCCGGTGAGCCGGCGCAGCGGGGTGACCGCGAGGGTGGCGAGCAGCAGGCGCAGCGTCCACTCACCGCTGGCGCGCGTGATGGCTTCGATCGGATTGGCCCCGAGCTGGTCGTGCCAAAGCCCGTTCAGATACCAGCCAAGCGGCAGCAGGCACAGCACGAACAGCGCAAGTTTGGCGAGCGTGATCTGTGCGTTGCTTGGCCCGCGGGGGGCGTTGCGGGCTGGGGCCGTCGGGCGGCGCGTTGCGGTTTGCATCAGTAAAACTTCCTCAAATCCATGCCGTCATAGAGCTTGGCGACCTGCTCAGCGTAACCGTTGAAGGGCAGTGTCTTGCGCTTGCCGAACTCGCCCAGGCGGCGCTCGCTCGCCTGGCTCCAGCGCGGGTGGTCCACCTCGGGATTGACGTTCGAGTAGAAGCCATACTCGTTCGGCGCCGCCTTGTTCCAGGCCGTGCCCGGCTGTTTGTCGGTGAGGCGGATCCGAACCAGCGACTTGGCACCCTTGAATCCGTATTTCCATGGTACGACCAGCCGCAAGGGTGCGCCATTCTGCGCCAGCAACTCTTCGCCATAGAGCCCCAGCGCAAGCAGGGTCAGCGGATGCATGGCTTCATCCAGCCGCAAGCCCTCGGTGTAGGGCCAGTCGAGTACGGGCAGTGCGAGGCCCGGCATGCTGGCGCGATCGGCCGCGCTTGTGAACTCGACGAACTTTGCACTTCCGAGTGGCTCGACCTGCTTGAGCAGGCTTGCAAGCGGAAAGCCGTTCCACGGAATCACCATCGACCAGCCTTCGACGCAGCGCATCCGGTAGATGCGTTCCTCGATCGGCGCCAGCTTCAGCAGATCGTCGATTGCAAAGGTGCGTGGCTTAGCGCAGAGCCCTTCGACGCGCACCGTCCACGGCCGCGTCTTGAAGCGGCCCACGTTGCGCGCCGGGTCGTCCTTGCTGGTGCCGAACTCGTAGTAGTTGTTGTAGCTGATGATGCTGTTCTGCGGCGTGGGCTTCTCATCCGTGGAAAACGGACTCTTCTGGATGCTGCTGAAGGGCGCGGCCCCGAAGGCGGCTGGCGCTGCGAACGCAATGCCGCCAAGGCCGGCGGCGCGGATGAAGTCGCGCCGGCCGCGATAGAGCGATTCGCTGGTGATTTCGGACGGCACGATCGGGTGCGCGTCGTCCTGAATGCGGATGAGCATGGGTGTCTCCGTGACGTCGGTGGGGCGGTGCAGCAGGCTAGGTGCAGGCGCGCGGGCGGATCCTGCTTAAATAACCGGCGCCGGGGCCGCGACCTTACATCACCTCCGACCAAAGCCTCGCGATTGCGTTCAACCCGGCGCGCCGCCCCGTTGAAGCTGGCGATAGACCAGCTCTGCAATCTGCAGCAGCGCTTCACGCGGCAGCTTGGCTGAGAGCGCATAGCCCATGCCGCCATCGACCCAGTAGAACACTGACAGATCCTTTTCCGCCGCGAAGCGGAAGGCGGTCTCCGGCGACGCGGCGTTGTGCCGCACATACAGCGTCAGCCGTTGGCCGGCCTCGTTCTGGTACATGAACTGCGCCACTGCGCCGCCTTCGCTGCCGGGCAGCAGGCGCCCGCCAACCAGCATGAACCCGCTTGCGCCCAGTTCGGGCACGGTCAGCGGGCTGCCGAGCCGTTTGCTGAGCCATGCGACCAGATGCGTCTGCTGTTCGGCGCCGACCTCGACCGGATGCCGCACCTCTGGCACATACACCGCATGCGCGATGGCGGCCGCCCGCGGCAGGCCGGCAAGTGGGTCGCCTGCCGCCGGTGTGGCGGCCGGGCGGGGCAGTGCATAACCCAATACGCCACCGAGTGCGACACAGGCAAGCGCGGCGGCAAGCTGCAGCGGCCAGCGTGGCCGGGGCGGGCGGGCGGCATCGAGCAAGCGTTGCGGAATCGGCTCGTCGAGCGTCGCGTCAAAAGCTGCATGCAGCGCGTTGCGCTGGCTGGCCCAGGCGCTGGCGCGTGCGGCCAGTACGGCATCCCGCGCAACGATCGTGGCGATACGGGCCGAGGCATCTGCATCGGTTTGATGGTCGACCCAGGCTTGCAGTTCGTCGGTGGAAATCGGGGTGTCTTGCTGGCTCATATCACTTCACCCGCTTGAGAGCAGGTTGCGGGAGCGGCTCGCCGCCCAGCAGGCGGCGCAATTGTTCGCGCGCACGGAACAGGCGGCTCATCACGGTGCCGACCGGAATCCCAAGTACCTCGGCCGCCTCGTCGTAGTGGAACTCCTCCAGCGCCACGAGCAGCAGTACCTCGCGCTGGGTATCGGGCAGCAGCGCGAGCGCCTGCTCCAGGTCGCGCCTGTCACCCCAGCGGTCCTGCAAGGGGCTGATTGGTGAATCGGGCAAACCGTCTTCACCCTCGTCCTGTTCAATCGCCGGACGGCGGACCTGGTTGAGCCAGATCCGGTGCATCACGGTGAACAGCCAGGCACGCGCATTACCGCCTTGCCACTGCCCGGCGCGCTCTAGCGCGCGTTGTAGCGTGTCCTGCACCAGATCGTCGGCGCGCGTGCGGTCGCCGGCCAACGCCCGCGCGTAGCGGCGCAGGCGCGGGATTTCGGCGACCAGTTCTGCGTGCGACAGCACGAGCGCCGCTTCAGCTCAGGGTTTCACGACATGCCAGAGGCCGTTGAAGCCGTCGCCCGTGCGGTCGCCAGCCTTCGCGTCCTTGCTCCAGAAGTACAGCGGCTTGCCCTTCCAGGCCCACTGTGGCTTGCCGTCGTCGCGCTTGATCACACTCCAGTCGCCACCGCCCTTGGCGTCGGGCGCGGCGTACATCGGCGGCCAGTTGGTGGCGCAGGGGCCATTGCAGACACTCTTGCCGCTATCAGCGCCATCCTTGTCAAAGGTGTAGAGCGTCATGCCGGAATGGCTGGTCAGAATGCCGTCCCGCACGGTTGCGGGCGTCGGTGCCTTGGTTGTCGTCGTGGCGCAGCCAGTGAGAAGCAGGGCTGCAGTGCAGAGGCAGGCGAGAGCAGTGCGCATGGCGGTGTCCTTCTGTGGGTGGGTACCTCACAAACACCTGGGGGCGCCGGTTTATTCCATCGTCGCCCCGAGTTCTGGCCGGGCTTCTAGTTCCGCGTTGGCAGCGTCTGCTGCGCGACCTTTCCGACCGGCTGCCAGCCCCACTGCCGCTCCCAGGCCGCCCGCACCATGTTCGGGTACTCCGGCCGCCCGAGGCTGCCGTTGTAGCGCCCGAGCGCGCGGTACAGATCGCCCTTTTCGATATCGAGGTAGTGGCGCAGGATCGTGCAGCCGTAGCGCAGGTTCGTTCGGAGATGGAACAGATTCTGATCCGGCGTGCCGATCTGGCGCACCCAGAACGGCATCACCTGCATGTAGCCGCGTGCGCCGACACTCGACACTGCGTACTTCTTGAATCCGCTCTCGACCTGGATCAGGCCAAGCACCAGTTGTGGATCGAGACCCGCACGCTGTGCTTCGTAGTAGACCGTCTTGAGGAAGTCGATCCGCTCTTTCGGATCCGGCATGCGCTTGATCAGGCGTTGCGACATCTCGCTGATCCAGGTCACGCGTTCGACCGGGCTCGGGAAGATCGGCTCCGGCGCCGCGCGGTCTGACACCGCGCCGTGCAGCGCCGCGCGCACGCTTGCCGAAAGGTCCTCCTCCCGCTGCGCGCCGGCGAATGCGGCCGGGGCGAGCAGGGCGATTACCAGCGGCAGGGCGTGGCGCGGCTTCATGCGCATGGCCTTGTTTACGACCCGACGCGCGCTTTTACGAAGGCCGCGAGATCGGCGATTGCGACTTTCGTCGCTTCCGCGTCACGGCGGCCTTGGTATTCGGCCTGGCCTTCCTTGAGCCCTCGGTCGGAGAGCACCACACGGTGCGGCACGCCAATCAGTTCCCAGTCCGCAAACATCGCGCCCGGGCGCTCGCCACGGTCATCCAGGATCACGTCGATGCCGGCAGCCGCGAGTTCCGCGTACAGCGCATCGGCTGCGGCCTTGACGTCTTCTGTCCGGTCGTAGCCAATCGGGCAGATCGCAACGGTGAAGGGTGCGATCGAATCCGGCCAGATGATCCCGCGGGCGTCGTGGTTCTGTTCGATTGCAGCACCGAGGATGCGGGTCACACCGATGCCGTAGCAGCCCATCTCAAAGTGCTTAGGCTTGCCGTCCTCGTCGAGGAAGGTGGCGTTCATCGCCTTGGAATACTTGGTGCCGAGGTAGAACACGTGGCCCACTTCGATGCCGCGCTGGATCGCGAGCGTGCCCTTGCCGTCCGGAGATGCATCGCCTTCGACCACGTTGCGGATGTCGGCAACGACGTCCGGTTCCGGCAGGTCGCGACCCCAGTTCACGCCAGCGATGTGGAAGTCGACTTCGTTCGCGCCGGTGATGAAGTCGCTCATCAAGGCCACTGTGCGGTCGGCGACGATCTTGACCGGCTTCTTGAGTCCGACCGGACCGAGGTACCCCGGTTTGCAGCCGAAGTGCTCGACGATTTCGGCTTCGGTCGCGAAGCGGAAGCCGTCCTTCAATCCCTCGACCTTGCCGGCCTTCACTTCGTTCAGATCGTGGTCGCCGCGGACAAGCAGCAGCCAGACGGTGCTTTTCACGATTGCGCCGGTCTCGTCGAGCTCATCGGTCGCCAGCACAATGGACTTCACAGTGTTGGCGAGCGAGGTGCCCAGCAGGGCGGCTACATCGGCGCAGGTGCTCTTGCCCGGCGTCGGCACCTTGCTCAGGGCCTGCGTGGGCGCAGCGCGCTCGGTCAGCAGCGGCAGGGCTTCGGCGAGTTCGATATTGGCGGCGTAATCCGACTGCGGGCAGTAGACGATCGCATCTTCGCCGGTTTCGGCGATCACCTGGAACTCATGCGAACGATCGCCGCCGATCGCGCCGGTGTCGGCCGCTACTGCGCGGTAAGTGAGGCCCAGGCGGTCGAAAATCTTGCAATAAGCCGCATACATGTTCTCGTAGCTCTTGCCTGCGGCTTCCACATCACGGTCGAAAGAGTAGGCGTCCTTCATCGTGAATTCGCGGCCACGCATGACGCCGAAACGCGGCCGGCGTTCATCGCGGAACTTGGTCTGGATCTGGTACAAGTTCTTTGGCAGCGCGCGGTAGCTCTTGAGCTCCTGGCGTGCGATGTCGGTCACCACCTCTTCGGAGGTCGGTTGCATCGCAAAGTCGCGTTCATGGCGATCCTTCAGGCGCAGCATTTCCGGGCCCATCTTGTCCCAGCGGCCCGTCTCCTGCCAAAGCTCGGCCGGCTGCACCAGCGGCATCACCAGTTCGACAGCGCCGGCGCGGTTCATTTCCTCACGAATGATTTTCTCGATCTTGCGGATCACCCGCAGGCCCATCGGCATGTAGGTGTAGATCCCGGCAGAGAGCTTGCGGATCAGGCCCGCCCGCATCATCAGTTTGTGGCTGACGATTTCTGCGTCGGCGGGGGCTTCCTTGAGGGTCGTGATGAAGAACTGGCGTGCGCGCATATCCGAATCGCTAAATCGTGGCAAACAGCTATTTTAGCTCAGGGGGCGTCGCTTTCCTTCGTTTGCCGCATGTGGAAGAATTCGCAGCAATTCAGCTAATTTTCAGGTGGTTCTCATGCTCGACCGGGACGGTTATCGCCCCAACGTCGGCATCATCCTGGTCAACGCGCGAAACGAGGTCTTCTGGGGTAAACGTATCCGTGAGCATTCTTGGCAGTTCCCGCAAGGCGGTATCAAGCATGGGGAATCGCCCGAGCAGGCTATGTTCCGCGAGCTCTTCGAAGAGGTGGGCTTGCGGCCGGAGCACGTGAAGATTCTTGGTCGCACGCGCAGTTGGCTGCGGTACGACGTTCCACGCCACTGGGTGAAAAGAGAGTGGCGTAACACTTATCGTGGACAGAAGCAGATCTGGTTCCTATTGCGGCTGCTTGGCCGCGATTCGGATGTCTCTCTGCGGGCAACCGAGAAGCCGGAGTTCGACGCATGGCGTTGGGCCGGCTATTGGGTGCCGCTGGAAACGGTAATCGAGTTCAAGCGGCAGGTCTATCGACTGGCGCTGAATGAGCTCTCCAGCGTGTTGTTCCGCGGCGTACATGCGCCCGAACGGCCGCCGGCCTACGCATTGAGTGAGGCGCATCCAAGCAATCATGATTGACGGTCTGATCATTGAATTTGATCGCGCGCTGCGCACGATCTTCGCGCCCGCACGCAGCGTGCGGCCGACCCCGGGCGCCGACCAGCCCGAGGCGGAGTTGTCCGAGGCGGAGCGGGCGCATGTTGCCGGGCTCATGCGCGTCAATCACGTCGGTGAAATCTGTGCGCAGGCGCTGTATCAAGGGCAGGCGCTGACGTCCAGCGACCCGTCGGTCACCGAGGCGCTTCGCCAGGCGGCCGACGAGGAAACGGAGCACCTGGCCTGGACAGAGCAACGTATCGGCGAGATGGGTGGGCGCAAGAGCTTGCTCAACCCGCTCTGGTACGCCGGTGCGCTGTCGATTGGCGTGGTGGCCGGCAAGTTCGGCGATCGCTGGAATCTTGGTTTCCTCGCGGAGACCGAACGGCAGGTCGAGGCCCATCTGTCCGGTCACATGGATCTCGTGCCGCGCCAGGATGGCCGGTCAATCGCGATCCTTGATCAGATGCGCAAGGATGAAGCCGGCCATGCAGATACCGCTGTCGCGCTGGGCGCTGCGGAATTGCCCGCACCGGCTCGTTTGGCGATGAAACTCGCTTCAAAGGTGATGACCACGGTGGCCTACCGGGTCTGAGTCGTCTGGCGATGGCGACGTGCGAGTCAAACAGAAACGGCGGCCGATGGCCGCCGTTGTCTTCGGCAGGCAGCGCTCAGTCTTCAATGACCTCGAAGTCGTGAGTTACTTCAGCCGTCTTGCCCAGCATGATGGAGGCCGAGCAGTATTTCTCGGCTGACAGGCTGACCGCGCGCTCGACCGCTTCCCGCTTGAGCGCCTTGCCGCGCACGATGAAGTGGTAATGAATGCGCGTGAATACCTTCGGGTCGGTCTCGGCGCGTTCGGCCTTCAACTGGGCCTCGCAGCCGGTGACGGCGTGCCGGCCCCGTTTGAGGATCGTCACGACGTCAAAGGCGGAACAGCCCCCTGCGCCCGCGAGCAACAATTCCATCGGGCGAGGAGCGCGGTTCTTTCCTCCTGCATCGGTGGCGCCTTCCATGGTCACAAAATGGCCGCTTCCGGTGCTGGCAAGAAACGTCGCGTCATCAACCCACTTCACGCTGCATTCCATACTTCATCCTCTTTTGGTCTGGTGCTCAGGCTACGATCAGGGGAGGGGCGATTCTACCGCTTGATCGAAATTGCTGCGCCGCATCATCGCTGGGCGCGAGCGATCTGCCTCGCCATCTGAACGACAAGTCAGTCACTGAGATAGTTCATTAAAAATCATTGGCTTGGCGGTGCATAAGGTGGGCTTATTTCGACATAAAGAGCTTCGTTCGGCGAGGGGGGCTGGAACCTTGCAATGCACAAGCCGGGCGCCCATAATCCGAACCGTAGCGATTGATTCGGTGCCGCAACAGCGAGCCGAAGCAATCCCGGGTTTGTCTCCTCCACCCTCCTCCTTTGGTGTGGACTTGGCGCAGCTCTTCGGGCTGCGTTTTTTTTGTGTTTTCGATCAGTGTTTGACTTTGGGCGAAGTTGGCGAGTAGAATTGCCGGCTTTCCGCATTTGGGCCTGGAACGGGTCCTAGAAGAAATCAAGGGACATTCTCATGAGGACGTTTTCTGCCAAGCCGCACGAAGTTAAGCGTGATTGGTACGTGGTGGACGCGACCGACAAGGTTCTGGGCCGTCTTGCCTCCGAAATCGCGCGTCGCCTTCGCGGCAAGCACAAGCCCGAGTACACGCCGCATGTCGATACCGGTGACTTCATTGTCGTCGTCAATGTCGAAAAGCTGCGTGTGACTGGTACCAAGTCGCTGGACAAAAAGTACTATCGTCACTCGGGTTATCCGGGCGGCATTTACGAAACCAACTTCCAGAAGCTGCAAGACCGCTTCCCGGATCGCGTTCTGACCAAGGCCGTCAAGGGTATGCTCCCGAAGGGGCCGTTGGGCTACGCGATGCTGAAGAAGCTGAAGTGCTACGCCGGTGATACGCACCCGCACAGCGCCCAGCAGCCGAAGGCCCTAGAAATTTAACGGAGCCGAGTAATGGCGATCGCGAATCCTTACAAGTACGGCACGGGCCGCCGCAAAACTGCTGTGGCACGCGTTTTCATCAAGCCGGGCAACGGCAATATCGTTGTAAACGGCAAACCGGTCGACGTGTTCTTCTCTCGCGAGACGGGCCGCATGATCGTGCGTCAGCCGCTGGAAGTTACTGAGACGGTCGGCAAGTTCGACATCTTGGTGAACGTGGACGGTGGTGGCGAATCGGGTCAAGCCGGTGCAGTGCGTCATGGCATCACTCGCGCGCTGATCGATTACGACGAGACGCTGAAGCCCGCGCTAAAGAAAGCCGGTTTCGTAACGCGCGATGCGCGTGAAGTCGAGCGTAAGAAGGTCGGTCTGCACGGCGCACGTCGTCGCAAGCAGTTCTCGAAGCGCTGATCGCCGTTTTGGTTGCTCAGTCAAAAAGCCCGCAAAAGCGGGCTTTTTTGTTTTTTACGCCAATCGAACGCGCGGTTTGGCGGTTTCGTCGTTTTGAAATATTTGCTGACTAAGCTTCTCCTGTTGCGTGTCACACACAAGCGTGGTGCGCCCATCACTTGAAACTAAGGAGAAGCAGTGAAACATCAGCAGAAGATTGCACTTGCCGCCGTTGCCCTGATCAGCGGTAGTGCTATGGCCGTCGATAGCAGTGTGACCGTGTATGGCCTCGTCGATATGGGCTATGCCTATCGCACTGACAACTACGATGCGAGCAAATCGGGTCGCAACGGCATCGATAGTGGCATCGCGAGCGGTTCCCGCCTAGGTTTTCGTGGCGTGGAAGAAATCTCGCCGGGTCTCAAGGGCAAGTTCGTGATCGAAGCCGGTATCAACGCGGACCGAGGGTCATCTGGGCAGGGGGGTCTTACTTGGGGTCGCCAGAGCTGGTTGGGCCTGGATGCAGGCGGCGTCGAGGTCCGTCTGGGCCGCCAGTACTCGCCGGAATACCTGATCTACGGTGACATCGATCCTTTCTCGAATGGTCAGGTTGCCCAAGCCCTTAACATCTTCAAGCACGTGAAGACGTATGACCGCATCAACAATGCGTTCTACCTCACGACGCCGTACTTCGGTGACGTCTTCTCGGTAGATGCGATGTACTCGTTCAACCGTGGCGATGACGAGGCCGTCGCCAACGCGGGCGACAAGCGTTTCTATGCGATTGCGCCGAAACTCAAATTCGGCAAGATGTTCAAGCTTGTCGCCAACTACAGTCACGACTACGACAAGGCCAAGTACACCACCGATACCGTGGTCGAACTCGGTGCGGTCGTTGACTTGGGGGTGGCAAAGATCTCGGGCGCTTACGCCCAGCCGAAGCTCGAGAGCGCGCCGGTTGGCGCGACGAAAGAAGCGAAGAAGTACAACCGCTACCTGCTGGGCGCGAGCGTTCCGTTTGGTAACTTCTCGCTGCTCGCGTCCTATGCGTACTCCAAGGACAAGAACGATCTCGACGAGAAGGCCACGCAGATCGGCATTGGTGGCACCTATGCATTCTCCAAGCGTACCGACATGTATCTCGGCTTCGCACGCATCGACGCGGATGACAAGATTGCCGTGAAGTACGGTGTGTCCGACAGCACCTCCACCTTCAACGACTACCGCAGCGGTTTCAACCTGGGCGTCCGGCACAAGTTCTAAGCATCGGGTGCTCGAGTCCCTTTGTGTAGAGGCGCTGGCCTATCTTAGTCCGATGCAGTTTTCGAGCAATGCTGGCTGGCGGCGCAGCACCAGCACTTGCACGAACAAGGCCTCGA
>JAJZLD010000367.1 GCA_021803785.1 Pseudomonadota bacterium
GAAGCCGTTGTTGCCGCCGAAGCCGGTTTCGTTGCGGAAGAACAGCAGCATCGCGGCGTAGGTGAGCGCTTGCGTGATGATCGAGAAATACACGCCCTTGATGCGCGAGCGGAAGGCGAAGTAGCCGAATACCCACGCAATCGCGGCCGGCACCACGATCACCAGCACCAGCGCCCAGAGGAAGCTGTCGCTGCCCACCCAGTACCAGGGCAGTTCCTTCCAGTCGAGGAAGACCATGAAGTCCGGCAAGTCGGCGTGGTAACTGCCGTCGCGCCCGATCTGCCGCATCAGGTACATGCCGAAGGCGTAGCCGCCGAGCGCGAAGAAGAGCCCGTGGCCGAGCGACAGGATGCCCGCGTAGCCCCAGATCAGGTCCATCGCCACGGCGACCACTGCGTAGCACAGCACCTTGCCGGTCAGCGTCACGAAGTAGTCCGACACATGCAGCGGGTGACCCTCGGGCAGCGCGAGGTGCGCGACCGGCACCAGCACCCAGGCGACGAGGGCGAACAGCGCCAGCGCGATCCAGCCGCTGCGTGGCATGGCGGTGAGAAGTCGAAGCGAGATGGGCGTTCTCATGCTTGGTTCTTTCATGGCGCGAGGCTCGTGAAGAGTCCGTTGTGAGCAGCCCAAGGCTGGTTCGAGAAGCACAGCCGTACCGCGAGTACGGCGAGCATCGCAGGGCCAGGATTGGGTTGCGCAGCAGGGCTATTCATGGGCCGGATCAGTTCTCGACGAAGCGGCCCTTAAGGGCAAACAGCCCCTGCGGACGCTTCTGGATGAAGACGATGATGAAGAGCAGCACGAGGATCTTCGCGATCACCGCGCCAGCCCAGCCTTCGAGGAACTTCGTGACGATGCCGAGCCCCAGTGCCGCCCACACTGCACCGGCGAGCTGGCCGACGCCGCCGAGCACGACGACGAGGAAGGAATCGACGATGTAGCCCTGACCCATGTCGGGCCCGACGTTGGCGATCTGCGACAGCGCGACGCCGCCGAGGCCGGCGATGCCGGAGCCAATCGCGAAAGCCAGTGTGTCGATGCGCCGTGTCGGCACGCCGACGCAGCCGGCCATGGGGCGGTTCTGCGTCACGGCGCGCACGAACATGCCCAGCCGCGTCTTCTGCATCATCAGCCACACAATCAGCAGCACGAACAGCGCGAAACCGATGATCGCGATGCGGTTGAGCGGCAGCATGGCGCCGGCATAGAGCTCGATGCCGCCGCTCATCCAGGTGGGGTTGGCGACTTCCTGGTTCTGCGGCCCGAAGATCACGCGCGCGGCCTGGATCAGCACCAGCGACAGGCCCCAGGTGGCGAGCAGGGTTTCCAGCGGGCGGCCGTAGAGGTGGCGGATCACGAGGCGTTCCATCGCGACGCCGACCAGTGCGGCGACGACGAAGGCGAGCGGGATCGCGGCCAGCACGTAGGCATCAAGCCACTGCGGCACATAGCTGCGGAACAGGCCTTGCACCACCCAGGTGGTGTAGGCGCCCACCATCAGCAGCTCGCCGTGGGCCATGTTGATCACGCCCATCACGCCGTAGGTGATCGCGAGCCCCAGCGCGGCGAGCAGCAGGATCGAGCCGAGCGAGATGCCGGTGAAGATGCGCCCGAGGTTTTCGCCCACCGCGATGCGGCGTTCGATCTGCGTGAGTGAGGCGACGGCGGCAATGCGCACCGCTTCGTCGGGCTCGGCGTAACTGCCGCTGCTCTTGTCGAGCATTGCGGCGAGTAGTTGGCGCACGGCCGGGTCGGCACTGTCGGCGAGTGATTTGACCGCCTTGAGGCGTGCTGCGGCGTCGGGCGAACCGAGGCTTGCCTTGGCTTGTGCCAACACGAGCAGCTGCTTGATTTGCGGATCGGCCTCTTTCGCGAGGGCCTTGTCGAGCAGCGGCAGGATCTCGGCGCTTGCGTTGGCGCTCACGTCCTTGGCGGCTGTAAGGCGCACCTCGCGCTCGCTGGCGAACAGTCGCAGGCCGGCGAGTGCGGCGTCCAGCGTGCGACGCACGCGGTTGTTGATGCTGACCGCTTCGGCATTGTCCGGTGGCGCGGCCAGCGCTTTGCCGGTCGCGACATCGATGTAGGTTTCACCGTCGAGGCGCACCAGTTTGTCACCGGCGACGAACAGCGCGTCTTCCGACAGCGCCTTGAAGACGGGCAGCACCGCTTCGGGGTCGGCGCTGGCGAGGGCCGCGATCGCGGCAATCTTCTCGTCAGAGTCGTCTGCACCGAGGCGTGCTAGCTGGGCGGGGTCAAGCGCTGCGCAGGCCGGCGACCAGGCGAGGCGGGCGAGCAGCGCAAGCAGAAAGAGGAGTCTGACCATGGGAAGGCCGTTCCGTGTTCGTGGTCTCGGCCGGCATGCCCGTGGGCGTGCCGGCCGGGAGGGCTGCACCGCGGCGCGGTGCAGCGTTCAGGTGCGTGCCGGGCTTACTTGCTGTCCGGCTCGTCCTTCTTCTTGTCGTTGCCGGGGATGTACGGGCTCCACGGCCGGGCCTTGATCGGGCCCTTGGTCTTCCACACCACGTTGAACTGGCCGTCCGCCTTCACTTCGCCGATGAACACCGGCTTGTGCAGGTGGTGGTTCTTCGGGTCCATCTCGACCTCGAAGCCAGACGGCGCCTTGAACTTCTGCCCGCCCATCGCAGCGATGACCTTGTCGACATCAGTGCTCTTCGCCTTTTCGACCGCCTGCTTCCACATGTAGATGCCGATGTAAGTGGCTTCCATCGGGTCGTTGGTCACGACGGTGTCGGCCTTCGGCAGGTTGTTCTTCTTCGCCCAGCCCTGGTAAGCCTTGATGAAGGCCGCGTTGGTCGGGTTCTTGATCGACTGGAAGTAGTTCCACGCGGCGAGGTGGCCGACCAGCGGCTTGGTATCGACGCCACGCAGCTCCTCTTCACCCACCGAGAAGGCCACGACCGGCACATCGGTCGCTTTCAGGCCGGCGTTGCCGAGTTCCTTGTAGAAGGGCACGTTGGAGTCGCCATTGATCGTCGACACCACCGCGGTCTTCTTACCCTCGGAGGCGAACTTCTTGATCTTGGCGATGATGGTCTGGTAGTCGGAGTGACCGAAGGGGGTGTACTCCTCCATGATGTCCGCATCGGCGACGCCCTTGCTCTTCAGGAAGGCGCGCAGGATCTTGTTGGTGGTGCGCGGGTACACATAGTCGGTACCCAGCAGCACGAAGCGCTTGGCCTCGCCGCCATCCTTGCTCATCAGGTATTCCACCGCCGGGATCGCGGTGCAAGGCTTGCGTTCGCTGACTCT
>JAJZLD010000368.1 GCA_021803785.1 Pseudomonadota bacterium
ATTTTGGTTCCCTCGGCTGCGCCTCGGTGCCCGTTACGTCCAACGTTAGGGGCTATGAGGTTTTGGATGCATAACGGTCTGATGCGTACCCTCATCGTAAGCATCTTAGTTGCGCTACTGCTTACGCAAAGGCATAGCGGCTTCATGCTCGCTTTTGTTTTGCTATTTCTGATCCCCTGGTTTGCATACTCCGGTTATCGATGCATACGCTTTCCTATTGAAAGAAAGCTGAGAATTCAGAAAGCCATTGTCTGGTGCGTCGTAGTGGTTGTCATTGCTTCAGTCCATCTTGTGATGTATCGATCTGCTAAAAGCTATGCACTGGGTGTTTCTGAGAAAATTGAGGCCTATATTTCTAGCCATGGCCAATGCCCGGCCGAACTGGAAGATGTCGGCATTTCAAAAAGTACGTTCAAAGAGCATCTTGGGATGGGAGGTTACGTCTGCAAGGATCGACAGCCGTTTCTTTTCTATGCGAGCACATATGTTCCGTTTGAGACAGAAAAATACGATTTCACAAAGCATGAATGGAGGCATGTTTATGATTGAGGCAGCCTCTAACACTACAGGTTCCCTCCGCTTCGCTCCGGCTGCCCCTCACTTCCACGTTATCGGCCGATGAGCAATTGATGTCCGATCCAGATCTCGCTCTGCTTTCGAAAGCGGGGCCCACGCCCTTCGAGCTGACCGCCGGCCACGAGGGCGAATTGCAGGCATTCTTTGAGGCGAACCCGGCCTACTTCCTTGCAGTGCAGGGTGCGCCGGCTGTGGCTCAGGAGGCGTACGACGAGATTCACGGGGAGTTACCCGCTGGTTGGTCGTACACGAAGAAGTGGTTGATCGGTTATCGCGATCCGGCGAGCGGCGAACTGGTGGCCTTTGCCAGCTTGGTATCCGATTTTTTGGCGCGTAGGGTGTGGCATATCGGGCTGTTCGTCGTTGCAACCGAGCACCATGGCTCGGGGCTTGCGACCTCCATCTTTCGCGGAATCGAGGCTTGGGTGCGATCAAATGGCGCGCAGTGGTTTCGCCTCGGCGTGGTGGCGGGGAATCAGCGCGCGGAGCGCTTCTGGGCCCGCCGGGGATTCACTCAGGTACGCATGCGCGAAGGGGTTGAAATAGGCGGAAGGCTGAACGACGTGCGGGTGATGGTGAAGCCGCTCGCCGATCAGGATCTGCGCAGCTATCTGAAGCTTGTGCCGCGCGACGATCCAGCGCTCGACTGACACAACCGGCCCCTCGCACTGGGCGCCCACGCAGCGCACACAGAACCGAACGCTTACATCCTGAGAAGACTTTTCGGCTCGATTCGGGGCAGGATTCGCGCTTGATCCGAAGGAAAACCCGCGTGTCGAAGTCTATTGCCCACATCGCCGTGTTGCTCTGCGCCGCTGGCCTGCTCTGGTCAAACGGCGCCCTTGCAGGCACAAAGAAGCCGCACAAGGCGCCGCCTGCCCACACGGAGCTGGTGCAAGTTCATGTGAATGACCTGTCGGAGCGCTTTATCGATTTCTACAACGCTGCCAACAAGCCTGGCGTGACCGAGGCGCAGCGGTGGAAGATTTGGCGCACCCATTACGGGTTTGGTGCGGTGCCGCCGGGGCAAGCAGGCGAAGCGCTTGCGCAGGCAATGTTGGCCGACGCATGGCCGCGCTACCCTGCGGTGATGGACCGCATCGTTGCCGGCTACGATGGCATGCGCCCGTCGCCAGAGCGGCAAGTCCGTTCGATTGCGGATTTGCTCAAACTCGACCAGCCCTTGCACCTGCGCATCACTGCCTATGTCGGCTTCCTTGAAGGCAATGCATTTACCTTGGGTAACCGTGGTGAGGTACGCGTCGCGCTTCCGCTTGAGGATGCGCCGGAACACCGCGCGATTACCGCCGCACATGAACTGACGCATGCGGTGCACATTGCTCTTGGTGCGCTCGATGGCGACGGCGCGCAATCGGTCGCAGCGGTCGCTATCTCTGAGGGGCTCGCGATGCATGTGTCGCGCGCCGTCGTACCCGGTGCCCGGGTCGAGCGTTACGTAGAGTTCATTCCCGGCTGGTTCCGCGACGCCGAGGGCTTGCAGCGTTCGATCTATGAATCGATCCGCCCGCAGTTGGCGCGTGAGGATGCCGATACCGTTGGCCGCCTTACGCAAGGACACGGCAACACCGGCCTTGAACGCGAGGCCTATTACGTCGGCTGGAAGATCGTCGAACTATGGTTGGCAGAGGGGCGCAGCTTCGCGCAGATTGCGCGCATTCCGCCGGCCAAGATGGCCAGCGAGGCCGACGCCGCGCTGGCCCGCCTGCTCGCCAAGCTGCCGCCGCGTGACACCAGCGAGTTGAAGCTCTAGCGCACCCCCGCGGCGATCGTTTGTATCAAGCGGTCGCACGATGAAACATGAGCGCACCCGGCATCGGGAATAATCCTAAGGGTTTGCTGCGCCGCCAAGTGCCGGCCTCCTCCGGCACCCGCACGCGGCGCTTCGCCATTCGGAGCCCCTTGATGCCCACTCTCACCGCACGCACCACGGTTTCGTTGCTGGCGCTCGTCGCCGCCATCGGCGGCGCCTTCGCCGCTGACCCGGAAACCCCTCTTGACGCCCTGCCCTACACGCCCAGCCTCGACGTAACGGCGATGGACCGCACCGCCAACCCGTGCGAAGACTTCTACCAGTACGCGTGCGGCAACTGGATCAAGAACAACCCGATGCCGGACGACCAGGCACGCTGGAGCGTCTACAGCAAGATGGCGGCGGACGGCCAGCGCTTCCAGTGGGGAATCCTGCAGCGCCTCGCCGAAGCCAAGAACGGCAACACCCCGCTGCAGCAGAAGCTGGGCAACTACTTCGCCGCCTGTATGGACGAGGCGCACATCGAAGCTGCTGGCATGACGCCGATGGCTCCGACACTCTCACGCATCGCGGCACTGCAGAGCACCCGCGAGCTGCCGGCACTGCTCGCCGAGTTGCATCAGGAGCTGCCGGGCGGCAGCCCGCTGTTTGGCTTTGGCGCTGCACAGGATTATGCGGACGCCACGCAGGTCATCGCTTTCGCGGTGGCCGGCGGACTGGGCCTGCCCGATCGCGACAACTACCTCAAGAACGACGCACGCAACCGCACGCTGCGCAAACAGTACGTCGAACACATCACGCGCATGTTCGGTCTGCTCGGCGACGACGCCACCACAGCGGCGCGCAACGCAGCGACCGTGATGCGGGTGGAAACCGAACTCGCGCGCGCCTCGATGTCGCGCGGGGCCGA
>JAJZLD010000369.1 GCA_021803785.1 Pseudomonadota bacterium
TTGAGGCGCTTGGCGTAGTCAAGCCCTGCCACCGGATCATGGATTGAGCATGGGCCAACGACGACGATCAGGCGGGGATCCAGGCGGTCGAGAATGCGGCCGAGCACCGTTCGGCCTTGCACCACGCTTGCAGCGGCTGCTTCGGTAAGCGGGACGCGCGCCTTGATTTCAGCCGGCGACGGCATCGGATCGAGGCCGATCACATTGAGGTTTTCGGTTCGGGCGATCATCTCGCTCCCCTGCTAAAAACTGCGGAGGCGAGATTTTACGCGATCCGGCGCTGTACCTCCCGCGCCGGGGGATTCCGCCCACGCGGTTCGTAGGCAGTGCAGGTCAAAAGCTCAGGCTCGCGCTTGGGCGGCGGGTGCAAACTTGGTCAACAGTTCGTCAATTTGCCGATCCTTGTGCGCCCACATTTCAACGATCCAGGCCTGGATACGGGTGCGGTAGGCGGCGTCGCGTTCGTAGTCGCCATCGAGTAGATCGCGCGGGATCTCTATCGACCGGACCCGCACGATCACTTCACGCACACGCCCCGACAAGATGTCCCAAAAGGTTGGCACGCCCTGCGGGTACACGATGGTTACGTCGAGCAGGGCGTCGAAGATGTCGCCCATCGTTCCAAGCGCGATCGCGATACCGCCCGCACGAGGCTTGAGCAGGTGCTTGAAGGTCGAGCGTTGGATGCGGTGCTTTTCTTGCGTAAACCGCGTGCCCTCAAGGAAGTTCATCACCGAGGTCGGAATCAGGCGGAAGCGCTCGCAGGCCTTGCGGGTTGTCGCAAGATCCGTTTTGCCACGGTTCATGCCGCCTTTACGCCGCATGAACGGGAAATCGAGTGCCCACCATGCAAGCCCGATTACCGGCACATAGATCAGCTCGCGTTTCAAGAAGAACTTCAGGAAAGGAATGCGGCCCTGGAAGATCTTCTGGAGGACGAGGATGTCGACCCAGCTCTGATGGTTGCTGCTGACGAGATACCAGCCGCGCGGATTCAGCGTGTCGACGCCCTCGACATCCCAGCGTATCGGCTGTGCAGCACTGATCCACCAGCCATTGATGCGCACCCATGTTGCCGCAAGCGCATTGAGAATGCGGTCGGAAAACCGACGTACGCCGGCCGTACGGATCGCGGCTTTGAGCAGCGCGAACGGAATCATTGCCGAGAATACGATCAGGGTATTCAACGCAAGGATGAGGCTGGTGCTGCAGCCTTTGACTAAACCGACGATGCGTTGAACTGGCGAGGGTGTGGGGAGCTGGAGTTGTCGCGTCATAGGCGACGGATTTTAAGGCATCAAGGCCCGACCGGGTTGATACCTCACAAGCGCCGCCAGCACGGTTCGCGACAAAACGTTTCCGTAAGCCGCTCAGGCGTTGCTGACGGAATCTTCCCGGTCTGCCGCTTCGGGCGTGTCGAAGAAGTATGCGACCCGCTTGCGTGGGGACAGATAGTCGAAAATTGTTTTTGGCAACTGCCCGGGGCGCAGCGTGCGTGCGATCTGGATTTCGGGCTCCTGCTCCAGACTCAGGATGATCGCCTCATCCTTTGGAATTGAAGCGTCGTAGACGAGTACATCCGGCTTCAACGGTCGGCTGGAATTGACCGAGACAACCAGGCCGAAGGCGTCGTTATTCAGCACCACGATTGTGCCTGGCGGATAGACGCCGAGACAGCGGATGAAGGTGTTGAGCGGCGCGGCTTCAAAGCGATTTCGGTACTGCGCGTACATCAACGCCAGCGCCTCATGAGGCGTCATTGCTCGCTGCAGATTTGTCGGGTTGCAGAGGTTGTCATAGGTGTTGGCGATCGCCACAACCTTCGCGAGCAAGGTCATGCGTTCGCCGGTTAAGCCAAGCGGATAGCCGCTGCCATCGACATGTTCGTGATGCTGCGCGACGACGGAAAGCTCGTCCGGCGTCAAACCGATCCGCGCGCCGATCTTGCTGCCGAAATTTACATGTTCGCGTAGCAGCAGGTTTTCCGCGTTGGTCAGTGGCTCTTGCTTGAGGAGCACCTTGGCAGGCACATCGAGCTTGCCGATGTCGTGAAAGAACGCGCCAAGACCGAGAGAAACCAGTTCTTCGCGCTCCATGCCTTGCTCACGCGCGAGCATCAGCGAGAGCACCGCCACATTTAGCGAATGGACATAGACGTCCTCGCCGCCAATTCGATCCGCCATCAGGTTGACGGCCATATCGCCATCGACCATTAGCTTGTCGACCAGCGAGTTGACCAGCACGGTGGTCTCTTCCTTTGCCCACTCTGGCTTGTTGATGACGTTTTGCGCGACCAGTTTGACGGTGTGCGTAGCGCGAATGAAATCGCGCTCGCAGCGGGCGAACAGATCCCGCCTCGCTTTGAGGCGCGCAGCGCGATCGCGCTTGGCCTGAATTGCCGGGTCTTCCTCTGCGGTGCTGGCGGGCGTTGCAGCTTCGATGACCGGCTCCGGAGTTTCCGTGCCCACCGCCGGGCTGGTCGTTGCTGCCGGAAGCGGTGCCGGCTCGGCGTCGCTTTGTTCCGGCGAGTAACGGATACGCGGAAGCTTCAGGGCGCGCAGCTGCGCAATCTGGCCGTCGTTGCGAATCTTGAAGGACGAGAACGGGAATGGGTGATCCATCCACGATAGGTCGAGATGAATGTAGAGCCCGATGCGCAACTGGTCAGGGTGGATGTAATGGGCTTCAGTGGATTCCGACATGACGGCCAAATTCTCCTCCTCTTGCCGCAGTCAACGGCCGAGTTGTCGCCGGCTTGAGCGGTACGCACAAGAGGCTGCAGTTGAAGTGGCCGTGGTTGCCTCGGCAATTACGGCCTTCCAGCGACCGCGCGGAACGCTCAGTCCATGCGACGCCGCACTTCCACGGCCTGGTAAACGCCGCCGAAATACGTCGTCTTGTGCCAGGTAAAGGCATCGGCGTTACTTGCAAAGTCGCGGATTTCGTGACTCCACATCGCGTAAGCGAAGGGTTCGAGGTAGTGATTCACGAGACGCAGCAACCAGCCCACGGGCTGCCATAGGGCGGGGCGGTGATAGTCGACGAAGAAAACGGTCCCGCCTGGGGCGACGCGACTGAGCATGCGATCGACCACCGCGTGCTTGAGCGCGTCAGGGATTTCGTGCAACAAAAAGAAGCTGCAGACGAGGTCATAGTCGGCGCTGCCGGCCCAGGTCGACGCATCGTGTTCAGTGACATGGGCTTGTGGAATCCCGTCGAGTTTTCCCCGCG
Organism: Pseudomonadota bacterium; assembly: GCA_021803785.1. GTDB lineage: Bacteria > Pseudomonadota > Gammaproteobacteria > Burkholderiales > Rhodocyclaceae > Niveibacterium. The sequence goes on from JAJZLD010000369.1 coordinate 3,232, forward strand.
CCTGCGAGACCTGAATCGGCGT
>JAJZLD010000043.1 GCA_021803785.1 Pseudomonadota bacterium
GCTCGGTGCCGGTGCTGACGACTACATCGTCAAGCCAGTCCGACGGCTCGAACTGCTCTCCCGCATCGAAGCCGTGCTGCGTCGCGTGCGGCCGAAAGAGCCGGAACGCGAGCTGAATGCGCCGCCGTACCGATTCGATATCGCCAACAAGGTCTGCAGCCTGGGTGATACCGCGGTTGACCTGACCGACAAGGAATTCGAACTAGCGCTGTTCCTCTTCCGCAACGTCGGCCGCCTGTATTCGCGCGGCCACTTGCTCGAGGCCGTTTGGGGGCGCAACCCGAACGTTGCCACGCGCACGATCGATACGCACGTCTCACGCCTGCGCACCAAACTCGGGCTGCGGCCGGAGAACGGCTATCGCCTGACGCCGGCCTACAACTACGGCTACCGGCTCGAACGCCTGACCGAGGAATGAAAATGGCCGCCTTCCGGCGGCCGTCGCTCAGCCCACGCGGGGCACGGCGTCACTTCTTCAAAGCATCGCGGATTTCGCGCAGCAGCACGATGTCTTCGGGCGTCGGCGGCGCTTCGGCCGGCGCCACGGGCTGCTCACGCTTGAGCTTGTTCACTGCTTTCATCGCAACGAAGATTGCCAGCGCGATGATCAGGAAATCCACCGTGGCGTTGATGAAGGCGCCATACTTCACCAGCGGTGCGCCGGCCTTTTCCGCCGCCTCCAGCGTCTCGAAGGTCTTGTCGCCGAGGTTGATGTACAGGTGCTTGAAGTCGACACCACCGATCAGGCGACCGAGGATCGGCATGACGACATCCTTGACCAATGAATCGACGATCTTGCCGAAAGCACCGCCGATGATGACGCCCACGGCAAGGTCGACCACATTGCCCTTGAGCGCGAACTCCTTGAACTCCGACAAAAAACTCATGACCCGATCTCCTGATTGGCCGCCTTGCGGCGGGCTTGTTGTCGTGGCGACCAATGCGCCACACTGCAGGGGCGAGTGTCCATGATCCCGCCGCGAATACGCAAGGGCAAGATGCTGCCGCCGGCGCTGCTAGACCTGCTGCCGCTCGGTGTCGTGCTGTGCGACGCCGATGGCGAGCTCGTGCATGCATCGCCGCGCGCCCTGGCCCTGCTCGGCGTCGCTGACGCGGCCAAGGTGATGAGCGCATTGCAGGCCGGCGACTTCGAATCGGCCGCGCAGGTGCCACTGCGCGTGAGGCGGCATGAACTGGGCGACCCACATCAGACGCTCTACCTGATCGAAGACCGCAGCGCCGAAGTGAGCGCCGCGAACCTGCGCGACGACGCATGGCGCGCGATGTCGCACGATTTACGCTCGCCGCTCGGCGCCATCCTGACGCTGACCGAGAGCGTCGCCGAGGGCACGCTGCCGCCGGATCCACAGACCTTGCAGCAGGTCGGGCACTACGCGGAGTTGGCCCTTGCGCGCGCGGACGGCGTGTTGCGCTTGCTCCGCGCCGACGCCCTGCGCAGCGAGCAGTTCGAAGCGGTGAGCCTGCAGCAGATTGCATGGGAAGCGAGTGACGCCTGCTATGCCGCCGCACGCAACCGCGCAATCTCGGTCCGGTTAGACGCCGATGCAGCCGGCGACGACGCACTCGTCGGCGGCGATGTCGATGCGCTGCGCCGCGCACTCACGCACCTGCTGGAAAACGCGATCCTGCACGGCCCCGCCGACCAGACGGTGGCGCTGACGGTGGCCGACTGCGACACGCACTGGCGCATTGCGGTGCATGACAGCGGCCACGGTCCCGATGCCACGGCACTCTCGGTGCTGACGGGCGCGCAGCGCATCGGACGGCCGCGCGGGCTCGGCCTCGCGTTCGTGCGGCGAGTGGCCGACCGGCATGGCGCGCGAATCCATTGCGCCCGTGGCGCTGACGGTTTCACCGTGGGCCTTGACCTGCCGAAATGGGCTGCGGAGCAGGCATGATCACCCGGCTGTCCAAAGTCCTCGGCTTCCTGCTCGGCGCGCTCAGCGCGCTCGCGCTGGTGCTGGGGCTCTACCTGCATGCCAGTTGGGACGGCAAGGTGGTCCGCCGCGACCTCGCCCGCCAGGTACGCGAACGCACAGCGCGGCCACTGGCGATGGAGGGGACTCCAAGGCTTGCCTTCCGCCCATGGCCGACCGTGGTGATCGAAGGACTTGCGCTCGGCGAACGCGAGGCGCCGGGCATTCCACTGCGCATCGGCCGCGTGGAAGCGGGTGTCGCACTGCTGCCGCTGCTGCGCGGCAGACTCGAACTGCGCTCGTTGCGCCTCTCCGATCTGGACGCCACGCTGGTACGCAGCCACGACGGTTGGAGCCTTTCCGACCTCAACCGCGGCCTGCGGCTCGAATCACCCTGGCCCTTCGACGTCCGCCTCGAACAAGTCGCGCTCGAACGCGCACGCATACGCCTGCGCGACGATGCGCTCGGCCACGCACTCACCTTCGAGCGAATCCACCTGATGACCGGCTCGCTGCAGGCCGGCTCGCACGGGCGTGTTCGCGCCGAGGCCTCGCTGACCGAAGGGCCTGGCGCAGCATCAGGCGGCCTCACGCTGGACCTCGCTTACCTGCTCGACAACAAGGGCTACGACATCGAATCGGCGACGCTGGGCTTCCGCGGCGACGCATGGGGCGCCACCAGCGTGGATGGCGAGTTGCAGATCCGCAGCGGCCGCGGCGACCAGGGCAGCGCGCTGGCCCTGCAAGGCATCGTGCTGCAAGCCAAGGGGCGGCTGGGCACCGGCAAACTGCAACTGCAGGCAAGCGCGGAGCGGCTGGCCAGTCAGAATGATGCGCTGGCGCTACAGACCATCAAGGCCACGCTGCAACTCGTCGATGGCAACGCACGCACCGACGCGAGCTTCGAAACCGCCTCGATCGCGCCGCGCACGCCCGATTTCCCTGGTGAAGCGCTGCGCGCGACCTTCCGCAGCCAGGGTGGGCAACGCCTCACCAGCGGCCAGCTCAACGCCCGCATCGCCTACCGCCCGCAACATGGCCGTATCGAGCTGGATGCGATCGATGCGCGTTGGCGCAGCGCCGCGCCCGGCGCCCCCGAAGGGGCCTGGACGGCAACCGTGGGCGGCAGCGCCGCAAGCTCCCTGCTTGGCGGGCGCGTCGATACGCGCCTTCAGGTCCGGGTTGCGGAGAGCGCAATGCAGTTCCAGGCAAGCTACGAGCAATCGCGTTCGGTGCCCTGGCACTTCACGGTGGACGCCGAGCGTATCGACACCGGCCGGATCAGCAAGGCACTCGGCCTGGAGGGCGCCGGCGAAATGCTCGCGCCGATCGCACGCCTGCGGGGTGATGGTCAGCTGCGGATTGCCACCCTGCGGATCGGGCCGCTGCAAGGCAGTGATGTGAGCGCGCAGCTGCAGACCGGCGATGGCGCGGTGGGCTTCGATGCCCTCGCGCTCAAAGCCTACGGCGGCGATATCGCCGGCAGCGCGCGTTATGAAACGGCCAATCACAGCCTGGCGCTGGACAACCGCTTCACCGGTGTCGACCTCGCTGCGCTCGCGCAGGATCTCAAGCGAAGCTGGCCGCTGCGCGGCAGCATGTCCGGCCGCTGGTCGGTGCAGGCAAACGGGCCGGACTGGCCAGCCATCGCCCTCAGTTTGAGCGGCGAAGGCCAGTTCACCCTGCGCCCCGCACAGTGGACCGGCCTCGCACTGGACGATTTCCTGCGCGCCGTGCGGCCCGCGCTGAGGGACCGCGGCGCTGCCGAGCGCCGCCATGCCGCACGCGAGCAACAGGCCTTTGAGGAATTCGGTGCGCACTGCCGTTTTGGCGGTGGCGAGGCCGATTGCAGCGAACTGGCCGGGCGCACACCCTGGGCGCGGATTGGCGGCGGCGGCAAGGTGCGGCTTGCAGATGGCCGGCTGGACTGGCTCGTTCGCACGGCGGTGCAGTCGCAAGGGCCGATTCCGCGTGACCTGATCGGCCTGCGCGGTGTCACGGTGCCGGTGCGGATCAGCGGGGCTTTGCGCGATCCGCGCTACGCCCTGGATTGGCGGGCAGCGCCGCCTCGCCCTGCGCCGGTACGCGCAAAGCCAGTCGAGAAAACACCGCAGGCCGCGCCGGACTCGCCTGCCACGCCGAGCGCCGCCGGCTAGCGGCGGCCGGCCTCAAGCGCTGAACTGCAGGCGCGCAAGGTGGGCGTAGAGCCCGTCCGCCTCGATCAAGGCGGCATGGTCGCCCTGCTCGACGATACGACCATGCTCCATCACGACGATGCGATCGGCCTGCTGAACGGTGGCAAGCCGGTGCGCGATCACCAGCGTCGTACGCCCACGCATCAGGCGCGTCAGTGCGGCCTGCACCATGCGTTCGCTTTCGGCATCGAGCGCCGAGGTCGCTTCATCGAGCAGCAGGATCGGGCGATCGGCGAGGATTGCACGGGCAATCGCAATACGCTGACGCTGCCCGCCGGAGAGCTTCACACCGCGCTCGCCCAGATCCGTGTCGTAACCCTGCGGCAACTCGCGCACAAACCCGTCGGCATAGGCCGCCACGCAAGCCGCCTGCACCTCGGCAAGCGAAGCCTCCGGCCGCGCGTAGCGCACGTTTTCGAGCACGCTTGCTGCAAAGATCACCGCCTCCTGCGGGACCAGCGCGATGCGGGCGCGAACCGCGCGCGGATCCGCGGCATCCAGCGCAACACCGTCGATCGTGATGCGACCGGCCTGCGGATCGTAGAAGCGGAGCAAGAGCTGAAACACGGTGGTCTTGCCCGCGCCGGATGGCCCGACGAGCGCCACGGTCTCGCCCGGCGACACCTTCAGATTGAAGTCATCGAGCGCCGCCGTATCGGGGCGTGTCGGGTAACGGAAAGCCACCGCCTCGAAGCTGACTTCGCCGCGCGCCGGCGGCAGAGGCACCGGGTTGGCGGGCGGCGCCACGTCTGGCGCAGTGGCGAGCAGTTCCATCAATCTCTCAGTCGCGCCGCGCGCGCGCTGCAGATCACCCCACACCTCTGACAATGCGCCAACGCTGCCCGCGACCATGGCCGCGTAGAACACGAAGGCCGACAGTTCGCCACCGCTGAGCCGGCCCGCCAGCACATCGTGGCCGCCGATCCACAGGATGAACGCGATGGCGCCGAAGACCAGCACCATCACCGCCACGATCAGGGCCGACCGCGCGGCAATGCGGCGCCGCGCAGTGGCGAATCCACGTTCGATCCGCGCCCCGAAATCGGCCCGATCAGCCGCTTCGTGGCCATAGGCCTGGACGATTCGGATCTCGTGAATCGTCTCGTCGATGCGGTTGCCAAGATCGGCAACACGGTCCTGACTTTCGCGCGCCAGCGTGCGAACGCGGCGGCCAAACAGCACGATAGGCGCCACCACCAGCGGCACGCCGGCGATCACCAGCAGCGTGAGCTTGGTGCTGGTCGTGAACAGCATCACCAGGCCACCGATCAGCAGCAGCGCATTGCGCAGCGCAATCGACACGCTGGAACCGATTACGTTCTCAAGTTGGGTGGTGTCGGAAGTCAATCGCGAGATCACGTCGCCCGTGCGACCGCTCTCGAACCACGAGGGCGGCAGGCTCAGCAGATGATCAAACACCTTGCGGCGCAGGTCGGCGGTGACCCGCTCACCAAGCCAGCTGACGTTGTAGAAGCGCAGCCAGGTCGCCGCAGCGAGCAGCGCAATCACCCCAAACATAGCGGCCAACGCGCGATCCAGCCAGGCCGGATCGCCGGCGGAAAAGCCGCGGTCGATCACGGCGCGCAAGCCCTGCCCAACACCGAGCATCGCACTCGCAGCAAGCACCAGCGCGATCGCCGCGACTGCGATGCGTGCGCGATAGGGGCGCAAAAGGTCGATCAGGACGCTACGGACGGTGGGCGGATGAGGCATGACAAGACCCTGCATGACGGCGACAGCCGCATGCTCTCACGCCAGGGCACGTTAGCGCGCGTCGCACCGGCGTTCGGCACCGCGGAAGATCTTTTCGGGCTTTGGTCGTGTCATGCCGGCATCGTCGCCGGGGAGCGCGGCGCCGCCATCCTCGGCCCGGGAGGCATGATTGCCGCGCGGTTGGACGCGCTGGCGACCCACGTCGATTAACGGATCGCTTCGACCCCAGTCACGTAGTAGCCGGTATCACCGAAGCAGGTGGATGGAATGCCCACATGCTCGTCGTAGTGCAGCGTGACCTGCTTGCCCAAGAACTGGTTGATCTGCTCCGCCACTTTTTCGTCCGGAACGGTGAAGTGGAACTTCTCCGGCAGCGCGCCGGGGATGGCCAGCATTTGCAATTCGCCTTCCCAGGTCTTGCAGACCCAGCCCTTGCGGGAGAGCTTGAGTACATACCCGGCACGCTCGCCGCTCGAATAGGCGAAGTTGAGTACAGCCCAGGTGTAGAGCACGGTGCCGCCGACCATGCCGAGCAACAGGATCAAGGCCCATTTGCGCACGCCGCGTGCCTTCTGGTCTTGGTTGGATAAGCGGGAGGTGTCCATGGCTTTTCAGGCGGTTCGATGGTCAAGACGCAAGGATAGCAGGCGCTTGTTACGCGGGCATCGGCAGGCTGCGGCGGAGCTGTATCGCCTCCGCAATGTGGCCCGCACCCACGGTATCGCAGCCGGCCAGGTCCGCGATCGTGCGCGCGACGCGCAGCAACCGATGGGTGCCCCGTGCCGAAAGGCCAAGCTGCGCGATCGCGCTTGCGAGCAGCCGCGAGCCGGCCTCGTCCGGGTTGCAGTGCCGCTCGACACCGGGGGCGTCAAGCGCCGAATTTGGTGTGCCTTGGCGTGCCCTTTGCACCGCGTCGGCCGCGACTACGCGCTGCCTGACCGTAACGCTGGCTTCGCCGGGCGCTGTGGCGCGCAGCGCGGTGGCGGGTACGGCGGCCACTTCCAGGACTATGTCGATGCGGTCCAGCAGTGGGCCCGAGAGTCGGCCCCGGTAGCGTGCTACCTGGTCAGGCGTGCAGCGGCAGCGACCTGTGTTGCTGCCGTGGTGGCCGCAGGGGCAGGGGTTCATCGCCGCAACCAGCTGGAAGCGTGCCGGGAAGTCAGCGCGGCGGGCCGCGCGCGAAACGGTGATGTGGCCCGTTTCGAGTGGCTCGCGCAGACTCTCCAGCACGCGCCGGTCGAACTCGGGTAGTTCGTCGAGGAACAAGACGCCGTGGTGGGCGAGCGAAATTTCGCCCGGTCGCGGGCTCGTACCGCCGCCAACCAGCGCGGCAGCCGATGCCGAGTGATGTGGCGCACGCACCGGGCGCACCGCCCAGCGCGCTGGATCGAAGCCGCCATCAATCGATTGTACTGCCGCCGCTTCGAGCGCTTCGGCCTCGCTCATCGGCGGCAGGATGCCCGGCAGGCGCTGCGCGAGCATCGACTTCCCGCTGCCCGGCGGTCCGTACATCAGGAGCGAATGGCGCCCGGCGGCGGCGATTTCCAGCGCCCGCTTGGCGCTCTGCTGGCCGCGGACGTCGGCGAGATCAGGGTAAGCGGGGGCGGTCTGTGCGCCTGCAGCGGTCACCACCGGGTCGAGCAGGTGTTGGCCGTTCAGGTGCGCGACCACTTCGAGCAGGCTACGCGCTGAAAAGACGCGCGCACCGGTAACCAGCGCCGCTTCGCCGGCGTTGTCGGCTGGCAGTACGAGCCGTCGGCCGGCGCGGCTAGCGGCCAGCGCCATCGCGAGGGCGCCGCGCACCGGGCGCAGCCTGCCGTCGAGCGACAGCTCACCCGCGAATTCGATACCGTCCAGCGCGCTGCTGCGGATCTGGCCAGAGGCCGCAAGGATGCCGAGCGCGATCGGCAGGTCAAAACGCCCACCTTCCTTCGGCAGATCGGCCGGTGCGAGGTTGGCGGTGATGCGGCGTTGAGGAAATTCAAACTGGCAGGTTTGCAATGCGGCACGCACCCGGTCGCGCGATTCGCGCACTTCCGCTTCGGGCAGGCCGACCAGCGAAAATCCGGGCAGGCCGTTCGCAAGATGGACCTCCGCGACCACTTCCGGCGCGGCAATGCCATCGAGCGCGCGGCTGGTGACACAGGCAAGGCTCATAATGACTCCGGCATGATAATGCTGCGAGTCTAGCGATCGGCGCAGCCGCGTCCATAACGAAAACTCGCGCGGCGCGGCACCAGTCACGCCACCGCGTGGGTGCAAACCGCGAGGGGCTTGCGTCCCGGCGCGCACGGTGGCGCTGATCTAGAACGGATGGAGCCTGTTCGTCCGCCTGGTCAACCCGCAAGCCCGGCGTGAAGCGATCACAAGCCGCCCATGGTTGATGGCCTCGGTCGGACGCCGAACCGAACATGCGGGACAAACGACGATCACGCTGACAGGTTTGCACGCGCATTTCGACCAGGCCAGGCAACTGCTGATGCAAGTTTCGGCGCGGCTTCAGGCTTGGGCAAAAGCGATTACGGAGCAGTTGCGGGAGCCAAGCGTCGGGCGTTTCGTGTGCGACCACCCCAAGCTCACGCTTGTCGGTTCGGGCCGCCTAAATCACTGCTGATGAGCGATAACTCAGCGGCTACCGGCAGTTTGTTGGATCATCGCACGCGAGCGGGACGCAAGTAAAATCGCCGAGCGCAGCACCGGCGGTAGAATCCGCCGATGACTGCAGAACGCCCCGACCAGCTCCCGCCCCCTTCGCCCGACGCCCTCGCCGCCAGCGGTGCGTTGCTCGAACGCATCCACAGCGCCATCGACAACGCAGGCGGCTGGATTCCGTTTTCCGACTACATGGCGCTGGCGCTCTACAGCCCGGGGCTCGGCTACTACAGCGGCGGCGCGCGAAAGTTCGGCCCTGGCGGCGACTTCATCACCGCACCAGAGCTCACACCGCTGTTCGGCCAGGCGCTCGCCACCCAGATCGCGGACATCCTCCGGCAGACCGCCCCGCAAGTGCTCGAAGTCGGTGCGGGAACCGGCCTGCTCGCCGCCGATCTGCTCGCCGCACTGTCAGAGCTGGGGCAACTTCCCGATCGGTACCGGATACTTGAGGTCTCGGGTGAGCTGCGTGCTCGTCAGCAGGAAACCTTGCAGCAGAAAGTGCCGAAACTGGCCGAACGAGTCGAATGGATCGACACACTGCCTGACAGCTTTGATGGCGTCGTGATCGCCAACGAAGTACTCGACGTGATGCCAGTGGAACTCGCCGTATGGCGCGATGGCGGTATCTTCCAGCGCGGCGTTGCCTGGCAGGATGGGCTTCGCTGGGCCGACCGGCCTGCCACTGGCGAGCTCGCGCGGGCTGCGGCCGCCCTGCCGGCGCCGATGCCGACTGCTGGCGAGTACGTCAGCGAAGTCTGCCTCGCCTCTCGCGCCTGGGTCGCCGAATGGGCGCGACGGCTGACGCGCGGAGTGATGCTGCTGGTCGACTACGGCTATCCGCAGCGCGAGTATTACCTCGCCTCTCGCAGCACCGGCACGCTGATCTGCTACTACCGCCACCGCGCCCACGCCGACCCCTTCCTGTGGCCGGGGCTGACGGACATCACCAGCTTCGTCGACTTCACCGCCACGGCGGATGCCGCATACGACGCTGGCCTCGATGTGCTGGGCTACATCGATCAGGGCGCATTCCTGCTCAACTGCGGCCTGCTCGATCGCGTTGCCGCACGCGGCCCAACCGAGAACGCCGACTACATCCGCGCCGCGCGCGCCGCCCAGCGCTTGATCGCGCCGCATGAAATGGGCGAACTCTTCAAGGTGCTGGCAATCGGGCGCGGGATTGCTGGGCCGCTCCGCGGCTTCATGCGCGGCGACCGCCTGCATGCACTCTGAGCCTGAACAAGCGCTCGCGGGTCCGCCCCGCCGTTGAGCGAAGATCACGCCTCACGCCGGTAAGGCAAATCGCGGCGAAAGGATCAGGCGCAGAACGCTGCAACACGCGCACTCTCGGCCGCGTCAAGCAGACGAGGTTTGCCGCTTGCAGCATCGGCCAAGGTATAGACAAGTGTGATCCGCACCGACGGCCGGGGGTCGGCCGCTTCGGCCAGATACGCCACCACGCGCACGCCAGCGCGGCTCGCCTCCTGAATCGACCAAGCGAGTACCGGCTCGACCCCTTCGGGCAAGCTGCGCTCGACCTGCATCTGCAGATCGCCAAGGCGAAAGCGGTGCGGCGCCACTGCAGCGTGGAGCGGCGCCAGCGCGGCTTCGACCCGCGCCAGCAAAGCACTGCCCTCGCCGATCGGCGCGCCGCTCACCTCGGGTGCGCACCGCGCCGCGTCGCGCGCTGCTTCATTCCTGGCTGCGATAGATCTGGCGCATGAAATCGTCCGGATCGCCGGGTGGTGTGTCGCGCGCAGGTTGCGCGGCATGCACCGGCTGCAAACCGAGCTGCTCCACGAGTGCCTGCGGCAGGCCGCTGGCGTTGAGGACTTCTTCTGCGAATTGCCCGAATTGGTCGAGCAGCCTGCCTGTTGCCATATCCATGATGATCACCGTCTCGCCCTCTGTCTGGGTCGCCCCCAACCCATGTCCGCCTGGCAATGCCGCCGGACACACCCCTTGTAGCGGACTCTTTCACTGAGCCCTTAATTGCAATGAACGTTCAAACCCCGAAAAAGTTGAGGCCTGATGTTGCATCGACGCGATTTATTTCACGAAGTTCCACAGTCGATGCGCCTGCAAGCCAATAGTGACCGCATCTGTAGGGCAAACGGGCGATGTTGCGAGAAAGCGACAAGGAGGAAAACAGCGCCTTCCCGAGGCGATGCGAAGGTGGTCAGATAGGCAAGTTTTCAAGCCACGCGGCGAGCGGATCGGCGGCAGCACGCCAGCCGGCTTCCAGCATCATGCCGTGGCCGATGCCCGGAATGATCAGGGGTTCAACACCCCACTGGCTGGCGGTTTGGCGTACGCCGGCCACCGGAATCAATGCGTCTTCCGCCGCCCCCATCACCAGCACATGCGCACAATTGCGCCGGCTCGGATGCGGCAGCGCAAAGCCCAGCATGTCCCAGATCGCACGCTGCGATTCGCCCTGCATCTGCAGGAAGTACCGCTCCAGCAATTCGGTCGGCAAGGGCTGATGGAACATCGCCTCGACCAGTGCGCGCGGGCCAATGTTGCCGCCCCCGGCAAGGCGGTTCAGGGCGAACAGCAGGCCCGGCCGACGGATCGCCAACCCAAGCGCAGACGACCACATGCCACCGGGCGGCACCGCGCACATCAGCGCGGCGGCCGGCGCCGGCTGCGTTTCGAGCAGCTTCTGCACGACGAAACCACCCATCGAGTGGCCTATCAGCACCGGCGACGCTGGCAGGGTTGCGATGGCTTCCCGCAGATCGCGCACATAGTCGTCGATCGACAGCGCATCGAGATACTCGCGCCCGGGGCTGCCACCGTGGCCAGACAGCGACACCGCGTGCGCGGCCCAACCGCGTTCTGCGAAGAACGGCAGGAAATGCTCCTGCCAGCACCATGCGCCCGCGTGGGCGCCATGCACGAAGAGCAGAGGTGGTCTTTCGCCGTTGGCGCCCGTGGCCGGCAAGGCGCTAAGGATTTCGAGCGAGGTCGGTGCGCGCGCGTTCATGCCGGCACCTTCATGCCACGCTGCACTGCCGGACGTTCCGCAATGCGTGCATGCCAGGCCTGCACCTTGGGATAGTCCGCCAGATCGATCTGCTGGTAATCGTGCCGATCGATCCATGGAAACGCGGCGATGTCGGCAATCGTGTAGGTATCGGCCGCCAGCCACTCATGCTGCGTCAAACGGCCCTCCAGCACGCCATAAAGCCGCCGCGCTTCGTCCGAGTAGCGCTTCATCGCGTAGGGCACAGCCTCCGGCGCGAAACGCAGGAAATGGTGCGCCTGGCCCAACATCGGCCCCATCCCGCCCATCTGGAACATCAACCACTGCAAGGTCTCGAAACGACCCCTGTCGTCGGCCGGCAGCAGCCGACCTGTCTTGGCGGCGAGATACACCAGGATCGCGCCGGACTCGAACAGCGTGATGGGTTGGCCATCCGGCCCCTCATCGTCGACCAGCACCGGAATCTTGTTGTTCGGGTTCAGAGCAAGAAACGCCGGATCAAATTGGTCGCCACGGCTAATGTCGATCGGCTTGACCGAGTAGCGCAGCTCGCACTCTTCAAGCATGATCGAGACTTTTCGGCCGTTTGGCGTTGCCCAGGTATACAGCGTGATCATTCCCGTCTCCGATGTTGCACGTGCACATCATCCCACTCTTCCGTGCCGCGCGGTATCGCCCGGACGACGGAGTGATCGATGATCAAATGGCTGTTGGTCATCGTGCTGCTGGCCCTGGTTTCGGGGATATTCGACAGCTGGCTTCGCGCACGCTTTCCGCGCGGTTTGCCGGGCGATCTGCGCTTGCGCCTGGGCGGCCGCGAAATTCGTATCGCACTGGGCATGACGGTGTTGCTATCGATACTGGCGACGCTACTCCTGAGGCGGCTTTGAGAACCAGCGCCGTCGCGATCGGGCTGGCTCTGCACGCGGCCCTTGCATCAGCCGCGCCAAACTGCCCTGGCGTGCTCGAGAGCCAGCAAAGCCTTGCGGCAATACCGGACGGATGGTCGGTGGTGCCGCTGCGACGGCCGCAGCGCCTGACCGCAATTTCGCTTTTTGATGGGCCACCCTCCGAGGGCGCCGAGCTCACACCTGAATTCAGCCATGGTGGGCAGCGACAGGTATGGCGCTTCGATACCGCAACGCCGCGTGGCATCTGGCTCGGCTGCCGCTACGACGGGAGCCGGCTGATGCTGACGCGCAGGATCGAGCCCGCGCCCAGGATGTGCGAACTGATCACGGGCTCGCGGGTGCTCGCCGGCGCCGAGCCGTCGCCGCTCAACTTCAACTGCCGCTGAACGGCTTCGCCAACGGCGGATTCGCCGCCGATCGTGATGCTCGCGCTAAAATCGCGGTCTTTCTATCCTAGGTCGCGCCATGTCCCGTCCCCGCAACGATACTTTTCTGCGCGCCTTGCTGCGCCAGCCCACGGACTACACGCCGACCTGGCTAATGCGGCAAGCCGGACGCTACCTGCCGGAATACTGTGAAACCCGTCGCCGCGCCGGCAACTTCCTTGCGCTGTGCAAGAGCCCGCAGCTCGCCTGCGAAGTCACCCTGCAGCCGCTGACCCGCTTCCCGCTCGACGCCGCGATCCTGTTCTCAGACATCCTCACCGTGCCCGACGCGATGGGTTTGGGCCTGTACTTTGCCGAAGGCGAAGGCCCGCGTTTCGAGCGCCCGCTGCGCGAGGAATGGGCGATCCGTGACCTCACGGTGCCGGATCCGCACGACAAGCTGCGCTATGTGATCGACGCGGTCGCCGAGATCCGCCGCGCGCTTGATAACTCGGTACCGCTGATCGGCTTCTCCGGCAGCCCTTTCACGCTGGCCTGCTACATGGTCGAAGGCAGCGGTTCGAACGACTACCGTCATCTGAAGGGCATGCTGTACGCACGCCCCGATCTGCTGCACCACATCCTCGGCGTGACCGCCGACGCGGTGACGCAGTACCTCAACGCGCAAATCGAAGCCGGCGCCCAGGCCGTGCAGATCTTCGACACCTGGGGTGGCACGCTCACGCCGCATGCCTACCGCGAATTCTCGCTCGGCTACATGCAACGCGTCATCGCCGGCCTCAAGCGCGAGCACGACGGCGAACGCGTACCGGTGATCGTATTCACCAAGGGCGGCGGCCAGTGGCTGGAAGACATCGCCGCGATTGGCTGCGATGCGGTCGGACTGGACTGGACGACCGACATCGCGCAGGCGCGCGCGCGCGTTGGTGACAAGGTGGCGCTGCAGGGCAACCTCGATCCATCTGCGCTGTTTGGCTCGCCGGAATCGGTATCAGCCGAAGCTCGCCGCGTACTCGATGCCTTCGGCAACCACCCAGGTCATGTCTTCAACCTGGGGCACGGCATTTCGCAGTTCACCAACCCGGACAATGTCACAGCACTGGTGGACACCGTGCGCTCGCACAGCCGCGCAATCCGCAGCGCCTGAACGGCCTGCAGCAAAAAGAAAGGGCCGCGTTGCGGCCCTTTTTCATCCCGGCGGCGTCCAGCGTCAGCCTTCGCGAACTTCGAAGGCCACCAGCTCGCCCTGACTGTCTTCCTCACAGGAAAAACCACAGCCAATCTTGCCGGTCGCCGGCAGCGCGCACTCCTCGCGCTTGAGCACGATCTCAGCCTCGTCGTCCGGCGCCACGAAGGTGCCGTTCGAGCTTTGGTCGATCAGGAAGAAGCGGCCACTGCGCCATTCGATGCGGGCATGGTGACGCGACGCACGGCGGTCAAGCACGACGATGTCATTGCCTTCTTCACGCCCCATCAACAGGATCGGGCGAGCCTCGGTGACGATGTGTGCGACACCGCGGTGACGCAGCACCAGCCGTGTGCGCGACAGGCCCGGTTCGCTGTGCGGGCCGGTCGCCGTGATGGCGGACTCGGGACCATCCTGCATGAAAAGTTCGAACAGCGGAACCTCAACGCCTTCGTGGCGGAAACCACGATCAAGGACAGCCGACGCGAGCGGACGCACGCCTTCGGTGAGGTGCAGCGCAAGTTCGCCCGTCAGCAGGACCTGACCCGGCTGGGCGGCATCAGCAAGGCGGCCGGCCAGATCGACGGCGGAGCCGGCCGGCTCGTCACCGGCACGCAGCTCACCGCAGTGCAGCCCGATCTTGAGGCCTAGGAGCCTGTCGGGCTTTCGAGACTTCCGGCGGATGACGCGATCCGAGACAATCGGGGCAGCGCAAACAAGAAGGCCCCGCCGATGAGCCGCTTCATCCCTG
>JAJZLD010000044.1 GCA_021803785.1 Pseudomonadota bacterium
GCGACGTGGCGCACGCCGACCTCGGCGATGCGGCGCCGCAGCGCATCCCAGTCGAGCGTGCTGGAGGTGTCGACCTCCAGGTAGCCACCCCGTTCTTCGGCCAGCAGCTTGAGGCTGTCGAGCGGCAGGATGCCTCGGTCCCACAGCGAGCCACGGAAGCTCGAATAGCGGCCCCGCTCCTCGGCAAGATCGGTCGATGCCCAGTAGGCGTAATAGCACACCGCTTCCATCGAACGATCGGCGAAAGCGACCGCATCTTCCGATGCGTAAGGGATGCGTTTGGCGTGTAGGCAATCCTGGAAGCCCATGATGCCGAGGCCGACCGGGCGGTGCTTGAGATTCGAATTACGCGCCTTTCCGACCGCGTAGTAGTTAATGTCGACCACGTTGTCGAGCATGCGCATCGCGGTGCGGATGGTGCGGCGCAGCTTTTCGTGATCGAGCTCGCCATCCTTCCCCAGGTGCGCGAGCAGGTTCACCGAGCCTAGGTTGCAGACCGCGATCTCGGTATCCGAGGTGTTCAGCGTGATCTCGGTGCAGAGGTTGCTCGAATGCACCACGCCCACATGCTGCTGCGGCGAGCGGATGTTGCACGGGTCCTTGAAAGTGATCCACGGATGCCCGGTCTCGAACAGCATCGTGAGCATCTTGCGCCACAGCTGCAGCGCTGGCAGGCGGCGGAAGAGTTTGATGTCGCCACGGTCCGCGCGGCGCTCGTACTCGACGTAGGCTTCTTCAAATGCGCGGCCGAACTTGTCATGCAGATCGGGCACATCAGAGGGCGAGAACAGCGTCCACTCGGCGCCTTCCATCACCCGCTTCATGAACAAATCCGGAATCCAGTTCGCGGTGTTCATGTCGTGCGTGCGGCGGCGGTCATCGCCTGTGTTTTTGCGTAGTTCGAGGAATTCCTCGATATCGAGGTGCCAGGTTTCGAGATACGCGCAGACCGCGCCCTTGCGCTTGCCGCCCTGATTCACCGCCACCGCGGTGTCGTTCACCACCTTGAGGAAGGGGATGACGCCCTGGCTCTTGCCGTTGGTGCCCTTGATACGTGCACCGAGCGCGCGCACCGGCGTCCAGTCGTTGCCCAAACCTCCCGCGAACTTCTGCAGCAGCGCGTTTTCTTTGATCGCTTGGTAGATGTCGTCGAGACTGTCATCCACCGTGGTCAGGTAGCAGGACGAGAGCTGGGAGTGCAGCGTGCCGGCATTGAAAAGCGTCGGCGTCGAGCTCATGAAGTCGAACTGCGAGAGCACGTTGTAGAACTCGATCGCACGCGCCTCACGGTCGATCTCGCCCAACGCCAGCCCCATCGCGACGCGCATGAAGAAGACCTGCGGCAGCTCGATGCGACGCTCTTCGATATGCAGGAAGTAGCGGTCGTAGAGCGTCTGCAGGCCGAGGTAGCCGAACTTCAGGTCTCGGTCGGCGACGATCGCTGCGCCTAGGCGCGCGAGGTCGAACTGCGCGAGCTTCGGGTCGAGCAGTTCCGCCTCGATACCCAGCTTCACATAGCGCGGGAAGTACTCCGCGTAGCGCGTTGCCATTGCAGCGTGGGCAACTTCCTCGCCCAGTACCTCATCACGAATGACATGCAGCTGCAGCCGCGCGGTGACGTAGTCGTAGGCCGGTTCCTTCTCGATCAGCGTACGGGCGGCGAGGATCAGCGCCTTGCGCACTTCGTCCAAAGGCACGCCGTCGTACAGGTTGCGCAGTGCGCCTTCGAGGATCGCCTCGGGTTGTACCTGCTCGCCAAGGCCAGCGCAGGCAGCGGAGACCAGATCGGCCAGCTCGGCGCGGTCCAGCGGCCTGCGCTCGCCGCGGTATGTGACATGCAACGCCGCGGCCGGCGGCGCTGCCTTTGCCTTCTGCGCACGCTCGGCAGCGCGCTTTTCACGGTACAGCACATAGGCGCGCGCGACGTCGTGCTCGCCCGAACGCATCAGCGCAAGTTCGACCTGGTCCTGGATGTCTTCGATGTGGAACGTGCCGCCGTGCGGCTGGCGACGCACCAGTGCACGCACGACCTGCTCGGTAAGGCTGCCAACTACCTCGCGCACACGCGCCGAGACGGCGCCATGGGAGCCTTCGACGGCGAGGAAGGCCTTTGTGACTGCAACCGCAATCTTGGACGGCTCGAATCCGACCACCGCTCCGTTACGGCGAATGACCTTGTAATCGGCATAGCGTTCCGCCTCGCTGGCGGCATCATGCGGCAGCGCGGATAGCGCCGGTTTGGCGACCGCTTCGTTGGCGATGACCTGCATCGATCTCTCCTGTTGTCGGGGTTGCCTGGAAAACTGCTCCGGCAGCACACTTGGTTATTGGCCTACTAGATATAGTATTGACAGCCATCTATTCAACTAATTCTAGTTGCCAAACCCCGCCTCATGCAAGAACGAAAATTGTCGCGACGTGACAAAAACCAGCACCGTGCGGGCCTCAAACGCTGCAGCCATGAGGCGTGTAAAGCCCTCGCGCGGCGCGATAGAACGGCGAACAAATGAGTCATCAGCGCAGAAGCGTGGCGAGCAACGGCCAGTCGAAGAAGGGGCCGGGGTCTGTCTTGCGCCCAGGGGCAATGTCGCAATGCCCGGCGATGTCGCTGATCGGATGGCGCCGTACGATGGCACGGATCAGCGCGGCCAAGGCAGGGTACTGCGCTGCGTCGAAGGGCTGCGTGTCGCTGCCTTCAAGCTCGATACCGATCGAAAAATCATTACAGCGTTCGCGGCCACCCCAGCTTGAAACACCTGCGTGCCATGCGCGCTGGATGGTTGGCACGAACTGCTCGATGCGGCCGTCTCGCCGAATCAGGAAATGTGAGGATACGCGGAGATGGTGAATGCCCGCATAGTACGGATGGGCGAGTGGGTCGAGGCAGTTGGTGAACAGCTGCTCTACGCCCGGTCCGCCGAAGCACTCCGGAGGCAGGCTGATCGCATGGATGACGATCAGATCGATGGTGCAGCCCGTTGGGCGGGCGTCAAAATTGGGCGACGCGACGAAGCGCGCATCGGGAAGAAAACCCTCCGCATCGATGCCCTTCAGCGTCGGCTTGGCGGGGGCCGGTGAACACGCGATCGGCTCACCGCGCAGCTTCAGGCACACCGCCGATTACTCCTTCATCCCCAGCCGCTCCATGCGGTAGCGCAGCGAACGGAAGGTCACGCCCAGAAGCCGCGCCGCAGCTGTGCGGTTGCCATCGGTCTTGGCGATCGCTTCGTTGATGGCCTGGCGCTCGACGCGGTCGAGATAGTCTTGCAGGGATTCCCGCTCCAGAGCAACGCCGCCACCCGGAATACCGTGCGGGCCGACCTCCTCCTCGCGCGGCTCGAGGTGGAGATCTTCGACCGTAATGCATTGGCCGCCATGCAAGGCCAGCGCGCGTTCAAGAATGTTCTCTAGTTCGCGCACGTTGCCAGGGAATGCATAGGCCAACAGGGCAGCGTTCGCGGCGGCGTCTACCCGCGGCACGGGCAAACCCGCCTCCTGGGCCAATCGGCCAAGCAAGGCCTCGACCAGGGCGGGGATATCCTCGCGCCGCTCGCGCAGCGCAGGCATGCGCAGCTCGATGACATTGAGGCGGTAGAACAGATCCTGCCGGAACCGCCCTTGATCCACGAGCTCCTTCAGATTGCGGTGCGTCGCGCTGATGATGCGCAGGTCCACCGGCTGCTCGGCCGTGTCGCCGACACGACGCACACGCTTTTCCTGGATTGCCCGCAGAAGCTTCACCTGCATGGGCAACGGCAGGTCACCCACTTCATCGAGAAACAAGGTGCCACCGTTAGCTGCCTGGAAGAAGCCATCGCGATCAGCATCGGCGCCGGTAAACGCCCCCTTGCGATAGCCGAAGAACTCGCTCTCCATGAGATTCTCTGGAATCGCTCCGCAGTTGACTGCAACGAAGTGCTTCGCGGCACGCGGGCCGTATTCGTGAATCAGGCGCGCAGCAAGCTCCTTGCCGCTGCCCGACTCGCCGCTGATGTAGACCGGCGCCTGGCTGCGCGCCAAACGCTCGATCATGCTGCGCACTTGCAGCATGGAGGGCGACTCGCCGATCAACGAACTGGCGCCGACCGGGCGCGATTCACTGGCCCGCTTCGGCAGATCGAAGACCGATTTGACCAGGGCTCGCAGTTGTTCAAGCGAAACGGGTTTTGAGAGGTAGTCAAAGGCCCCCTCTTTCAACGCGGTGACTGCGTTCTCCATGCTGCCGTAGGCCGTGATTACCGCCACGGGCAGTTCTGGATGGTGCTGCGCAATCTCGCGCACCAGCGTGAGGCCATCGCCGTCTGGCAAGCGCATGTCAGTCAAGCACAGCTTGTAGCGGTGCTTCGCCAGCAATGCACGCGCCTCGGCCAGCGTTCCGGCTGCGTCGGCGCCAAGCCCCATGCGCAGAAGCGTCAGCTCCAGCAATTCACGAATATCCGCCTCATCATCGACAATCAGCACCGCTGCATCGATGTGACTGCGTCGCTCACTTGCACTGCTCATGCAACCCCCTTGGCCATCAATCGGAAATGCGCGCCACCGCGAGATTCGCAGAGCTCAAGTTCGGCCGCATTGGCCTGCGCCAGCTCTCGCGCAATGTAGAGCCCAAGCCCGGTACCGCGTGGATCGGACGTAAAGAAGGGTTCAAACACCCGAGAGCGCGACTGCGGCGGCACACCGGGACCGTCGTCAATGACGTCGAGCATGACCTGGCCCTCACCGGCCGCGAGCACCTGGATTTTCACGCTGCCTGGCGCGCCACTCGCAAAACGGCGCGCGTTGCCAAGCAGATTCCAAAGAATCTGCTGCAGGTGAATACGGTCGAAGCGCACGCGCAACGCCGCATCGCCCTTCAGTTCGACAAGCGAGGGATCGAGCCCCTCGTAGCTGACCTGCTCATCCAGAAAGGTGTGCACGAAGGCAAGCAGCGGAATGGTCTCCGGGGTCACGCGATCGCGGCGCCCAAGTTCCAGCACGTCGCGCACCATGCGATCAATGCGACGCGTGTTGTCGTGGATGATGCGGGTCAGGCGCTGCTGCATTTCGGCGCGCTTTTCTTCGCCGAGGAGTTCGCTCGCGTGGCTAATCGCGGCCAGAGGGTTGCGGATCTCGTGCGCGATCCCGCCGGTCAGGCGCCCGAGTGCCGCAAGCTTGATTTGCTGTGCCTCGCGCTCGATACGCTCCAGGTCTTCGAGATAGACGATCGTATCGCCTTGCTCGCCCAATCGCAGGGTGCGCACGCGCACCTGGCTGCCGGCCTCGCCAACGCGAACCTCCTCGTCGCCACTCGCCACCGCCGCAGCAAGCTCGGGGGACAGTACGTCAATCGGTAGGCCAATATGGGGCAAATCCCCCAGCAACTCAGCCGCCTTGCGATTGGCCTGCATCACCACACCATCGGCGCCGAGCACGAGCACACCATCGTGCAGATCAGCAATGATCTGCTCGTTCACGCGCTCCTGCCGCCGCAGCGCAGCACCGCGCTGATGGGCCAGCGCTTCGTTGGCCAGCGCGCGGGTCGCCAGCAGGCGCGCCACGGTCGCAACGGCAAAAAAGCCAATGCAGACAAAACCCACCGCGGCAATGTCTGCAACCGCCTCGCTGTCGAGAGTCAGCGAACGCAAGCCTTGCACCGCGAGCACTGCCACAGAGGCCAAGGATGCGTAGAAGAAGACCAGGCGCCCTTCGCCGAGCAGTCCGCCTGCCGCGACCACCACCATCATCATGTAGGGCCAGCCGCCCTTATGACCGCCACCCAAATACATCAGCGCGCTGAGCGCCGCGATATCGATCGTCATGTGGGTGTTCACCACCCACTCGAAGGGAGCCCGTGTAGCGCGCAGAAAGTAGAGCAGGATCACCGCAGCCGATAGGTAACCCAAGACCACCCAAGTCCACTCGTTGCCACTGCTTTCCTGCAAAAAAAGGCGACCAATGAAGATCAAGCCGCACGCAACGATCAGGCGGTAGAGGCTGTAATAGCGCAGCGACTCCCAGCGCGATTCAGCGGGCTGCCAGGCATGTGACATGCCGGCCCCCATCAAGCGCGCGGACCGAGTCGGCGGTGCGCGTCGCTGCAGTAGAAGTGGCCGCCATCAATCACACCCTCGCTTTCCGGTACATGCAGGCCGCACCGTGCGCACGCCGTGATGCGTTCGGGTTCGGCCGGTGGCTGTGGGGCCGGATTGCCGCCACGAGGACGCGATGCGCCGCCATCGAGCTTGCGGCGCAGTAACCAGATTGCAAGGATGCCCAGCAGGAAGAGGAATATTTTGCCCACGTCAGGCGCCCCATCGCGATGCAGAAGCCGCTGAGTTTACCACCCGGTGCATGAGCGCTCAGAGGGCTGCAAGGCGCGCGGCCGCAGCATCCAGTGTCACGTCCTGCTTGCGAAGCACAGCCGCACGATGCGTTCGTCGCGGGCTCGCGCGGCAGTCGGCCAACTGAAAACAGGGGTATCCGAACCACCTCTCCTCGCACGCTGGAGCTGCAAGTCTATTCCGGCGTAAGCTTGCGCAGGAGCCTCAAGTCGCGGGCTACGCGTCCGTAGACATGAGAAAAATGGCTCTGAGTCGGCAAAGAGCCCTACCACACCGGGGAGACAGCGGTGACCGATCTTTTGGCGGCGGATGACGAGCTGGTTTTTGCGCCGGAAGGCGATGACGATGTCGAACACGGCGCGGCGGCGGTATGGCGCGTTCTGATCGTCGACGATGACCCGGATGTTCACGCATCGACGGAGCTCGCCCTCAAGGGCACTCCGATCCTCGGGCGCCCGCTGGAGTTCCTGCATACCTACAGCGCAGCAGAAACCGTGGAGTTACTGCGGCGCGAGCAAGACATTTCGGTGATCCTGCTCGATGTGGTGATGGAAAGCGACAACGCCGGCCTGAACCTCGTGCATATCATCCGCGAAGAACTAGGCCTGCAAGAAACGCGCATCGTGCTGCGCACCGGGCAGCCGGGCTACGCGCCGGAAATTCAGGCGATCCGCGATTACGACATCAACGACTACAAGACCAAGTCCGAACTCACCCACACGCGGCTCTACACCACGCTGACGGTAGCGATCCGCTCCTACGACCAGATCCGTGCGATCAACGCGAACCGCCGCGGGCTGGACATGATCGTGCGAGCCAGCGGCGAGCTGATGGAGCTGCGTGGCATCCAGGGCTTCGCCGCCGGCGTCATCACGCAACTTGCGGCCCTGCTGCGGCTACCGCCCGAGGGGTTGATCTGTGCGCAGGAAAACGGCAGCGACGACGACGGTGTTCAGGTCGTTGCGGCCGGAGGAAAATTCAGCGGTCTGATCAACCAGTCGATCCGAGACATCCCGGATCCTGCGGTGCGCGAGCACATCAACCGTGCCTTCGCGTCAGGCAAGAATCAATACGACCAGGGCTCCACAACGCTGTTGCTCAACGGCTCGGGTCGCCGCATCGCCGTCTATCTTGAGAGCACACACCCGATCGAGGAAATCGACCGCCGTCTGCTCGAGGTGTTCTGCACCAACATTGCCGCCGGTTTCGAGAACACTGCCTTGTTCAGCCGCCTGCAGAACATCGCCTACGTAGACCCCCTTACCAGCCTGCCCAACCGGGTGCGCTTCCTTCAGTGCATTGACGATCGCCTGCAGGGCAACCGAAAGAACGAATCGACCGTCGCGCTGGTCGACATCGACGAGTTTGCCGAAACCAACGACGCACTCGGGCACAAGTTCGGTGACAAGTTGCTGCTGGCCGTTGCCCTTCGTCTGCGCGACCGGATGCCCGGCGCCATCGTCGCGCGGATCGCCGGCGACACCTTCGGCATCCTCGGCGAGGTGTCGGTGGTCACACCGGCAGCACTGTCCGCTGTCTTCGCTGAGCCGTTTATCGTCGACGAGCAGGAGATTGTGATCTCCGCAACACAAGGTCACCTGCTGCTGCGCGACGCAGACGGCGGCAGCGCGGACGCCTTAAAGAACACCAACCTCGCGCTCAAGCGGGCAAAGAGCCGGCACCGTGGGGAATACAGCTACTTCACGCGCGACATGAACGTCGAGATCGAGGAGCGGGTCAAACTGCTCCAAGGCCTGCGCAGTGCCTTCGACAACGACCGCTTGTTCCTGGTGTACCAGCCGCAGGTTCGTATCGAGAGCGGCGAGCCGGTCGGCGTCGAAGCGCTGATCCGCTGGCGCGGTGACGATGGCCGCTTCATTCCGCCCGATCGCTTCATCCCGCTCGCGGAACACTCGGGCCTGATCGTCAATATCGGCAACTGGGTCATGCGCCTGGCGTGCTACGAGCAGGTCAAAATCGCCGCTGCCGGCTTCCCGAACCTGCAGATGGCGGTCAACGTATCGCTGGCGCAGTTCCGGCATCAGGATTTCATCAAGCAGGTCAGATCGGCACTGGCCGACACCGGCGCGGTCGCCCAACAGATCGAGCTTGAGATCACCGAGTCGATGGCCATGGAGGACGCAGATTTTGTCGCCGGCAAGCTCAACGAGCTGGCACAACTCGGCGTCAAGGTCGCCATCGACGATTTCGGCACCGGCTTCTCTTCGCTGTCCTACCTGCAACGACTGCGCGTTGATCGACTGAAGATCGACCGCTCCTTCGTGAAGGATTTGTGCACGAACCAGCGATGCCGCCAGGTCGCGGAAATGGTGATCCAGCTCAGCCGGAAGCTCGGCCTGAGAGTCATCGCCGAGGGCGTTGAAGAGGCGGACCAGGCCAAGGTACTGCTCGGGCTGGGCTGCCCGGATGCACAAGGCTACCTGTACGCCCGCCCGATGGTGCCCGAGGCGCTGCACGACTGGCTCGCAGAACGCCGCGCACACGGCTGACCCGCTGACGGTTTGACCTGACGGCTTGCCCCGCTTGGCGCGAGCGGCCATCGTCGGCGCATGGAACTCGCTCCCCTGATACCGCTCGACGGCGCGATTGCCGTCATCGACCAGACCCGTCTGCCCTTCGCCCGAACCACCCGCACGCTTGCCAATCTGGAAGCCTGCGCGCAAGCCATCGAGACCATGGTGGTCCGCGGCGCGCCGCTGATTGGCGCCACGGCCGCGTTCGGCGTCGCCATCGCGATGCGGCACGACACCAGCAACGACGCGCTCGAATCTGCGCTGACGCGGCTCGGACGCACCCGCCCAACAGCCGTCAACTTGCACTGGGCGCTCGCCCGCATGGCAACCACGCTTCGTCCGCTCAATCCGGACCTACGAAGCGCAGCAGCCTGGCGCGAAGCGCTCGCGGTTCACGCCGAAGACATCGCTGCCAACCGCGCACTGGGCGAGCATGGCCGCTCGCTGCTCGCCCGCCACGCCGAAGGGCTCGATCGCCCGCTGCGGGTCATGACCCACTGCAACGCCGGAGCGCTTGCCACCTGCGGTTGGGGCACGGCCCTCGCGCCAATCTATCTCGCGCATCAAGCAGGCCTGCCGATCGAAGTCTGGGTCAGCGAAACACGGCCTCGCAACCAGGGCCTGCTCACCGCGTGGGAGCTGTCTGAAGGCGGTGTGCCGCACACCCTGATCGCCGACAACGCGGCCGGGCTGCTGATGCGCCAAGGCCTGGTCGATGTTGTGATCACGGGCGCCGACCGCATTGCCGCCAATGGCGATACCGCCAACAAGGTCGGCACCTACCTGAAGGCGCTTGCCGCCCGCGAACACGGCGTGCCCTTCTACATCGCGGCGCCCACCAGTACGATCGACGCCGCTTGCCCGGATGGCGACGCGATCCCGATCGAATCCCGCGGCGACGACGAGCTCTGCGTGCTGCATGGCATCGATGGCGCCGGCGAGGCGGCGCAGGTTCGCATGTTCAATGGCCCCTGCGCCAACCCGGCCTTCGACATCACGCCTGCCGCGCTGATCGCCGGCATTCTCACCGAACGCGGCCGCTTCGATGCAGCCCGCATTACGGAGGCGCTTGCATGAACAGCATCGAAGCCCAACGCGACGCCCTGCTCGCCAGCGCACGCCACATTGCAGCCCTTGGGCTGAACCCGGGCGCCGCGGGCAATCTCAGCGTGCGCCAGGGCGATGGCATGCTGATCACGCCATCGGGCCTGCCGTGGGAAGAACTGACGCGCGACGACTTCGTCACCGTCGCCGCCGACGGCAGCTACACCGGCCCGCGCGCGCCGTCATCCGAATGGCAACTGCATCGCGACCTCTATCTATCGCGCCCCGACTTCGGCGCAGTGATCCACACGCACTCGCCTTTCTGTACCGCTCTGGCCTGCCTGCACCGCACGATCCCACCCTTTCACTACATGGTCGCCCGCTTCGGCGGCCACGACGTGCGCTGCGCGGCATATGCCACCTACGGCACGGCCGCGCTGTCCGAGGCTACGCTGATTGCGATGGCCGATCGCAACGGCTGCCTGCTGGGCAACCACGGCATGGTGGTCGCCGGCCGCGATCTGCGCCACGCGCAGGCCTTGGCGGTCGAACTCGAAAGCCTCGCCGAACAGTACTGGCGAGCCTGCCAGCTCGGCGACCCGATTCTGCTGCCGGAAGACGAGATCGCCCGCGTCCGCGAAAAGTTCAAGGGCTACGGGGTGCGTTAGCGCGCGAGGCGTTCAGCGCTTCGCCAACGCCGCATCAGGCAGGGCACAGTCACGAGTAGGCATCGGCCTGACCTGAGCCGGCAGCCCGGACAACATAGGCGCGCAAAAGGCCGAACGCCTCGGCATCGGACACGGTGAGCGTAAATACGCACCGAGCAGCTATACCGAGTTCTTACGCGCGCGCAGCACGCCCGACAAGATCGTGCAGATCCGCTACGACAGCTACGCCGACCTGCTTGCCGCCGGCGTGATCCGGTGCGCGCATGTCACGCCAACGACGCCTCAGGCCCTTCCCGGGTTTGTCGCAGATCCCCCGCGCTGATCGCCGCAACCGCGCTGCACCACAATCGACCACGGCGCACCGCAAGTGCGCCGTGGCGGCCCGCCGACATTCCGTTGGCTGGACGGAAAGCCCGATCCGGCGAGCGCCGTGCATCAGGCACGCGCATTGCTAGGGATGTACCGACCGGATCATCCGCTGCATGCCGGGCGCCACCGAAGGCCGCCGCTGCAGTTTCGCGATGATCCACCGCAGGGCCACGATGGCCTTTCGGGTGGCAAGCGCGGCCAACGACGGCCGCCGCACGGATCAGCGTAGATCCCCACGAACGCAAACACTTTTCTGCATGGCCGCTGGCCGTGCGCGTTTCGTCGAGGGATGCAACATGCGCAAACTCAAACTGGTGATGGTGGGCAACGGCATGGCCGGCTGCCGCACGCTCGAAGAGCTGATCAAGCTCGCACCGGACATGTACGACATCACCGTGTTCGGGGCCGAGCCGCACCCGAACTACAACCGCATCCTGCTCTCGCCGGTGCTCGCCGGCGAGATGACCGTGCAGGACATCATCCTCAACGACTGGGACTGGTACCGCGACAACGGCATCACCCTGCACACCGGCAAGACCGTCGTCACCATCGACCGCAGCAACCGCAAGGTGATCGCGGACGACGGCACCGAGGCCGAGTACGACCGCCTGCTGCTTGCAACCGGCTCGACGCCCTTCATCCTGCCGGTGCCGGGCAAGGATCTGCCGGGCGTGATCGCGTATCGCGACATCAAAGACACCAACGAGATGATCGACGCCGCGGCGAAGTACAAGCACGCGGTGGTGATCGGCGCCGGCCTGCTCGGCCTGGAGGCGGCCAACGGCCTCGCGCTGCGCGGCATGGACGTGACCGTGGTGCACATCGGCGAATGGATCATGGAACGCCAGATGGACCCGACCTCGGCGCGCATGCTGCAGAAGGCGCTGGAGGCGAAGAACATGCAGTTCCGCCTTGCCGCCAGCACGTCCGAGCTGATCGCCGGGGAGTCGGGCCGCGTCGCGGCGGTGAAGTTCAAGGATGGCGAGACGATCCCGGCCGACCTGGTCGTGATGGCCGCCGGCATCCGCCCGAATACCGCACTGGCCGAGAAGGCGGGCCTGCACTGCAACCGCGGCATCGTCGTCAACGACACGCTGCAGACCTACGACCCACGCATCTATGCCGTGGGCGAATGCGCGAACCATCGCGGCACCGCCTACGGCCTCGTCGCGCCGCTGTTCGAGCAGGCCAAGGTCTGCGCCAACCACCTCGCGATGTTCGGCATCGGCCGCTACCAGGGCTCAGTGACCTCCACCAAGCTGAAGGTCACCGGCATCGATCTGTTCTCGGCCGGTGATTTCATGGGCGGCGAAGGCACTGAGGAGATCGTGCTGCACGACCCCGGCATGGGCATCTACAAGAAGGTGGTGATCAAGGAGAACAAAATCGTCGGCGCGGTGATGTACGGCGATACCGCCGACGGCGCCTGGTACTTCCAGCTGATGAAGGATGCGCAGGATGTGCATGACATCCGCGACCACCTGCTGTTCGGCAAATCTCATCTGGGTGACGTGGGCCACAAGGGCGCCAACAGCGCCGCCAGCCTGCCGGACACGGCGGAGGTGTGCGGCTGCAACGGCGTGTGCAAGGGCACCATCGTCAAGGCGATCAAGACGCAGTGCCTCTTCACGCTGGACGAAGTGCGCAAGCACACCAAGGCATCGAGCTCCTGCGGCTCCTGCACCGGCCTGGTCGAGCAGATCCTGGCCTCCACCGTCGGTGGCGCCTACACGCCGGCCGACTCGAACAACAAGGCGGTCTGCGGCTGTACCGATCTGTCCCACGGCGAAGTGCGCAAGGCGATCCGCGACAACAAGCTGCTGACGATTCCGCAAGCGATGCACTTCATGGAATGGAAGACGCCGAACGGCTGCGCAAGCTGCCGTCCGGCACTCAACTACTACCTGATCTCGACCTGGCCACATGAGGCGCAGGACGACCCGCAGAGCCGCTTCATCAACGAACGCGCTCACGCCAACATCCAGAAGGACGGCACCTACTCCGTCGTGCCACGGATGCTGGGCGGCATCACCACGCCGGACGAACTGCGCGCGATCGCGGACGCCGCCGACAAGTACAAGGTGCCCACGGTGAAGGTCACCGGCGGCCAGCGTATCGACCTGCTCGGCGTGAAGAAGGAAGACCTGCCGCTGATGTGGGCGGACTTCGCCAAGGCCGGCATGGTCTCCGGCCACGCCTACGGCAAGTCGATCCGCACCGTGAAGACCTGTGTCGGCGCCGAGCACTGCCGCTTTGGCACGCAACTCTCGATGAGCATGGGCGTCAAGCTGGAGAAGATGCTGTTCGGTATGTGGAGCCCGCACAAGGTGAAACTCGCCGTCTCCGGCTGTCCGCGCAACTGCGCCGAAGCGGGCATCAAGGACGTCGGCGTGATCGGCGTGGATTCCGGCTACGAGCTCTACGTCGCCGGCAACGGCGGCATCAAGACCGAGGTTGCCCAGTTCTTCGCCAAGGTGAAGACCGACGAGGAGGTGATGGAGTACTCCGGCGCCTTCCTGCAGCTCTACCGCGAAGAGGGCTACTACCTCGAGCGCACGGTGCACTATGTGCAGCGCGTGGGGCTGGATTACGTCAAGAGCAAGGTCGTCGAAGACGCCGCCAACCGCCGCGCGCTGCATGAGCGCCTGCTGTTTGCCCTACAGGGTTACAAGGACCCGTGGCAGGAACGTACCGAGGGTGCGCTCAAGCGCCCCTACATCCCGATTGCCGTCGTCGCGTAAGGAGAGCCGCCATGAGCGAATGGGAAGACTGGTTTGAATGTGACGACACGGGCGAGTGAGCCCGTGAGCGACGACGCAGCCGAGCAGGCCTGCGCCCGTCCCCACCCGGATGCACCGCGCCGCGCGCCCACGGGCTGCGGCGCCAGAGAGGATCTTCATTCATGAGTACAGCCGTCATGGACACTGCAATCGACTGGAAGCGTGTGTGCACGCTCGACGAAATCCCGGTGCTCGGATCGCGCGTGGTGCGCGGCACGAAGCACGGCGACATCGCGATCTTCCGCACCTCGGACGACGAAGTCTTCGCGCTGCACGACAAGTGCCCGCACAAGGGCGGCCCGCTGTCGCAGGGCATCGTGCATGGCAAGACGGTCACCTGCCCGCTGCACAGCTGGAAGATCGGGCTCGACAGTGGCGAAGCGGTGGCGCCCGATGTGGGCTGCACCCGCCCCTTTGCCGCCAAACTCGAAAACGGCGTCGTCTGGCTCAGCGCCTGATCGAAAGCGGAGACACCGCACATGGATCGCACGCGCCACCACTTGATCATCGCCGCGGCCAGCCTCACGCTGGCCGATCTCCTGTCGAACGCGCCGGCCTCAATGCGCCCGAAACCAACGCCGCCCTGAAGAAGTCGCGTGCCGATTTCATCGCCGCTTGCGCGCAATTGAAGGCCGCACCGCAGAACAGCGCCGAGGTGCGCAACTGGCTCGCGCTGGCCGACACGAAGTGGCAGTTCTTCGACGAGGCGATTCCGCAAGCCGGCAACTCACGCGAACACGACCAGAACGTCGCGACCACCTCCGAGAACATTCTGGACGCGATGGACAAACTCACCGCGCTCTACACCCAACTGGGCTGTAAGTAACCCGCCCGCTGGGGCGGGTTCCGGCTTGAACGGACACACCGTTGCGATAAACCTAAATCCGGCAGTTACCCCGCGGCCGGAAGCCCTTGTGGCGGTCTGGGCGGCCCGATGACAGGCGCGATGCGGTCGCTGATGTAGTGCAGCAGGC
>JAJZLD010000045.1 GCA_021803785.1 Pseudomonadota bacterium
AGCACCAGACCGTCTGACCATCGCGGATGTGGAGCGGTGCTTGCGCGGAGCGGGTCATCCGTTGGTACTCCGCCGCAGTGTGCTTGCGCTCGGGCTCTTGCTCGAACCCTTGCTCACTCAAGCCAGCGCGCGAATGCAGCGCGGTCTGGTGCTGCCGTTACCCGCGCCGGGGGATGCGCGCAATGCGTTGGCGACATGGTGGGCTGCCGCCGTGGCGCCCTTCCTCTCCCGCTCCGATTTTGAAGTCGGGGCCTTCAATGTGCATCGCAGTGGTCGGCCCGAATTGATGCTGAGCTTCGCCGGTGCGGATGCGCGGGTGCTCGAAGCCCTGCTGTCAGCCTCCGCCGCGCATGATTACCTGATCGACGTCTGCGATGCAGACTGGGTCGAAGACTATCTGGATAACGACTATGCAATTCGCAAATTGGCGAGTTACCTCGACATCCCGCGGCTGTCATTGCGGCAGGCTGCGGATACCTTCAGTGAAGCCTTCCTTGGACGCTAACTTGCTCAGATTCGCGGCGGCGATCATGCTGGGCGTGGCGTCGTGGGGTGTTGTTTCCGCAACGCCCCTGGACGCGCCGATCGTGGCGACCGGCGCTGTGCCTGACGATGCCTCGAAAGCCGCGATTCTCGCGCGATTGCGTGAGGTTTTCGGCGCCGCGCGGGTGGTTGATCAGATCACCGTTGGCGGTGTTGTTGCGCCGCCTCGTTGGGCCGAGCAGGTGCAGCGCTCAATCGGGCCGCAGCTCAAGACGGTGAGCGCCGGCAGTCTGAGTGTCGATGGGACTCAGGTCGCACTCAACGGCACCGTGTCGAGCGACGCGCAGCGAAAGACAGTGGCGAACGATGTCGCGAGCAGCTTCAGCAACCAGTTCGTGGTGAAGAACGGCCTCGCCGTGGCTGCCAGCGAACAGCAGTTGCTCGATGACACGCTTGGCAACCGGATCGTGGAGTTTGAAAGCGGCAAGGCAACCTTGACCCAGGAAGGGCAGGCGATCCTCGACGAGATGGCCAAGGCGCTGCTGAGCGTGCGCGGTCGCCGAGTTGAGATTATTGGTCACACCGACAGCGACGGTTCCCGCGCTGGCAACCTGGCCTTGTCGCAGGCGCGCGCGAATGAGGTACGGCGCTATCTGGTGGCCAAAGGCGCCGAGCAGGCTATGCTGAGTACCACCGGCATGGGACCCGATCGGCCGGTCGCGTCAAATGCCACGCCAGACGGGCGTGCGCGCAACCGGCGCATCGAGTTTCGCGTTCTGGCGCAGTAGCGCGCGGCTACTTGGGCTTGACCGGCTTCGGGAAGGGGGCGATCGGGTAGTTCAGCGGGTCGTCCGGTGTCGTGCCGGGCTTGGGCTTCGGTTTCACCGGCGGGTGTGGTTTGTGAGGCGGGTGCGTCGGCACGATCCAGACGGGGCCTTCAATCGCGCTGTTCGCCGGCGGCGTGCCGTCGAGTATGCCGTCCACCGCGTATTCGCAATCAACACCCCGCTCGCGTTCGCAGCGTTCGATCAGTCGTTGCCGCTTGGCTTCGCGCTCTGCTGCAGCCTCATGGCTGGTGGTGTTGCTCGCCGGGCGCTCGGCTGTTGGCGCGGGGCGTACGGGGCGGGCTGAGGCCGCAGCCGGCGCGACCGCTTCGGGCGTGGGCGCCGAGGGGATGACCGACACGCCCGCGTCCCCCACCTTACTTGCTTTGACCCCCGCTGGTGGGCTGTCACCGTAGTGGGTCTGGCCGGCGCTGTCGGTCCACTTCCATACCTCGGCTTGCGCCACGGTCGGCGCAAGTAGTGCCAGCAGAAGCCGGGTGGCAGCAGCGCGCATGGTCTTCGCTCAAAGCGAGCCGTAGGAATGCAGACCCGAGAGGAACATGTTAACGCCGAGGAAAGCAAAACTGGTGACCAGCAGGCCGATGATGGCCCACCAGGCCAACACGGCACCGCGTAGTCCCTTGGTCAGTCGCATGTGCAGCCAGGCTGCGTAGTTGAGCCAGACAATGAGGGCCCAGGTTTCCTTCGGGTCCCACTGCCAGTATGTACCCCACGCCTCAGCGGCCCACAGCGCCCCGAGTATCGTGGCCACGGTGAAGAAGGCGAAGCCGATGCCAATTGCGCGATACATCAGATCGTCGAGCACCGCGACGCTGGGCAGGCGGCTCGCCAGCAGGCCGCGCGATGCACACAGATAGGCCACGCCAACCATCGATGCGAGCGCGAAGGCCCCGTAGCCGACGAAGTTGGCCGGCACATGGATCTTCATCCAGTAGGACTGCAGGGCCGGGATCAGCGGCTGGATCTCATGCGCGTCGCGGCTGAAGCTGTACCAGAGCAGAAATCCGACGGCCGCGGCCACCACTGGCATCACGAAGGCACCGAGCTTGTTCGTTGCGTAGTGCCGTGCGTAGTAAAGATACAGCAGCGTGGTCAGGATGATGAACAGCACGAAGACTTCGTAGAGGTTCGATACCGGGATGTGCCCGACATCGGCCCCGATCAGGTAGCTCTCGTACCAACGCACCATGAGGCCGGTGAGCCCCGCTCCGGCGGCGACCCAACTGAGCGCGGTGCCGACACGTTCGGCAAATGGGGCGCGGGCTAGCAAGCCGAGCCAGAACGCACCCGTCGAAAAGAACACCAGCGCGCTCATCCAGGCGATGGCAGTTTGGCTGCTGAAAAAGTACTTCAGCCAGAAGACCTGCTCGGCGCGTGCGAGGTCGTGCTGGTAGAGCTCAATGCCGAGCAGGGCAGCGCAGGCGGTGGCGGCCAGCAGGTTGCGCAGGCCGTGCCAGTGCCACCCGAGTACTGCGAATGTTGGCACCGCGAGCAGCAGAATGGCCTTTTCGTAGACGTCCATGTAGCTGCCGTACTGCCGCAGCGCGAAGGCTGCACCCAGGGCAAGCGCCAATGCTGCCAACCAGTCGCCGGGTGTGATGCGGCGAAAGCTGGGCTGCGGTGGAACGGAATGGGCGAGGTCGGTCATGATGCAAGGTCTCCGGCAGCTGGTTTGCTGCCCAGCAAGGCGTCGCGATGACGCAAGAATTCCTGCTCGACGTCCAGCGACACGCGGTTCGCGCTCATCGCGAGCAGCGCTGAGCCGTCGCGCCGCAGCAGCAGGAACAGCCTGCGTTCCCGAACGTAAAGCATGGCGAATACGCCCAGCGTGAGCAAGAGCGAGCCCAGGAAGACCCATTTCTTGCCGGGTGAGCGGGTGGCCTGAAGCACGGTCGCCTGAACCTGCTCATAGCTGTCGAGTTGCAGGATCAGGGGCGCGTTGTAGTGGAAGGCGTCACCCACCGCCTTGAGCACGTCGCGGGCGTACTGCGCGCGCGACGGGCTTATTTCGAGCGTGGGTTGACCAGCGTCTTCGCGCGCCATTAAGACCGCTTCCCAAACAATGCCTTCGAGTACCTGCAGGAAGATGCCTGCGGCGCGTTCCTGCTCGGCTTTGGGAATGGTCTTGTCGATGAATGCGCCGAGCGATTCAAAGCCCTTGTCGGAAAACAGCTGCAGGGTCCGCAGCGAAGTCTCCTCAAGCCGCAGCGTGGCGTTTTCCGCACCGCCCGAGGCGCGTTTGGCGAAGCGCTTTGCCAGCGTTGCCTGGGTGGTCTTGTCTAGTAAGCGTTGGCGCACCGCATACCAGGTGTCGACGCGACCGTCTTCGTCGAGAGGAATGCGCAGGTAACGGAAGCCCTCGGCGGCGTCTTCGCGCATACCCGCAAGCAGGAACCAACGGCCGTCCTGCTCGACCGGGAGCATGTAGTTCATGAACTCCACCGCCTGCCCGGCGCTGTCACGCAGCTTGTAGGTGAAGCTTGGGCCGATGTTGCGTTGGGTCTTGTGCGCCGGATCGCGCGCACCGCTGCCGAGGCGATCCTGCAGGCCGGCGAGGCCGCCGCGTGCAGCAGGCGCGTCGCCGATCGTTTCCACGTTGATGGCGCGAAAACCGGTGAATTCGACGCTGTAGGCATAGCCTGGGCCCTTGAGGTCGCCGCGCTCACCGACGATGCCGGTGATCTCGCTCGGTGCGTCGCCACCGGTCGCGAGGTTGCGAACGCGAAGTTTCAGGCGGCTGCCGCCGTCGTCGAAACTCGCTTGGTAGAGCGTGATGCCGTGCGTCTCGAAGGGTTTGTTTACGTCGATCGTGCGCACCTCGGATTTGCCGCTGCGTTTGTCAGTGACGATGATGTCGCTTGCGAAACGCTTTGGCTGCCCCGTCTCATAGTGTTCGATGTGGAATTTCTGCAGCGATACGTCAAAGGGCAGTTCCTGCAGCAGCACGCCGTCGCCTTCGCGCAGTACCGCTACGCCGGATGACTTGCCTTCCGGGATGAAGATGTTGCCGCGGAAGCTCCAGTTGTCTTCGGCGAGCCGGCTTTGCGCGGGAATATCCGCGATCAGTTGGTCGGCCTGCGTTGCTTGCTTGCCTCCCAGCCACATCTGCATGCGCAGTGGCAGGTTGCCGTCCAGCAGACCGCCGGCGCAGATCACGACCAAACCGCCGTGTGCGAAAAAGTAGCCGATACGGCTCCAGCTACCGCGCTTGGCAGCGATCAGCACGCCGTCGTCGCGTTCTAGCGTCCGCGCCCGAAATCCGTTGCGTGCGAGATAGGCCTCGGCCGCCGCACGCGTTGGCGCGTGGTTTGCGCTGGCTTCAGCATGGAGCTTGAACAGCCGCAGCGAAGCCTCTCGCGCGTGTTCCTTGAATGCGCGCATCTCGCGCAGCATCGGCTTGCTCTGGCGAAGTATGCAAGCGCTGGTCGATAGCACAAGGAAGCACAGGATCGCAAGGAACCAACCTGCGTTGTACACGGCATACAGCCCGAGCTTCTCGAAGATTGGAAACCAGAACGGGCCGAACTGGTTCAGGTAGGCGTTGTACGGCTCGTTCTGCTTGACCACTGTGCCGATCACCGATGCGATCGCGAGGATCGTCAGCAGGCTGATTGCAAAGCGCATCGAGCTGAACAGCTCGTACAGCGCGCGAGCGTTGGAGGTTTTTTTCATCGCGTGCAGTCTGCGGCGCGTCGCGCGCCACTTACCTTGAGCATGGGCAAGCGGGAAGGTTCCCGGCTTTCCGTGGGTTGGCCGAGACTGTTGCTCGGGCCGGGCGGATTCCCCCGGCGCCAGAATGGAAAAAGGGGCGGATCACTCCACCCCTTTCTTCAACGTCTTGTGCGGCTGTATCAGCGCAGGCCAGCGATGTAGTCCGAAACAGCCTTGATTTCAGCATCGGTCAGCTTCAGTGCAATCGTGCGCATCATTTTGTTTGGATCGTTGGCACGCTCGCCTGCGCGGAAGGCCTTCAACTGGGCTTCCGTGTATTCTGCATGCTGACCATGCAGCGCCGGGTACTGCACGGGTAGGCCAGCGCCCGCCGGGCCGTGGCAACCGGCACAGGCCGGCACACCTTTGGCTGCGATACCTCCGCGCCAGATTTTCTGGCCTGCTTCGACGCTCTTGCGATCCTTGGCTTCGCCGAAGGCCAGTTTCTGGCCCGCGAAATACATCGCCAGGGCCTTCATGTCGGCATCTTCCAGCGGTGCGGCCATGCCTGCCATAACCGCATTCGCGCGCTCGGCCGGTTTGCCGTCCCACGATTTGAAGTTGCGCAACTGCTTGTACAGGTACTCCCAGTGCTGCCCGGCAAGCTTCGGGTTCTGCGGGATCGTGCTGTTGCCATCAGCGCCGTGACAGGCTGCGCAAACGGTTTCCACGGTCTGCTTCGCCTTGGCGAGGTCCGGTTTGGCGGCCGCGTCAGCGGCAAATGCTTGCGTTGCGGCAAGCAGGCTCAGAATCAGTGCGTGCCTGAGAATTGGCTTCAACATGGTCCCCTCAAACCCGTGTCGGTCTTCAAACCTGATATTCTAATACAGCCCCACGCAGCACCGCCATGTACCGCCTGCCGCACAATCTCGTGCCCTTCGGCGGCTTGGCTATTTCCGGCCCGATCCATGTCAATTTTCCGCCACGCCCGTTTCGAGACATCCTTTGCCAAGCCTAACGCTTTGCCGGATTCGTCCGAGCCCGAAATCGCCTTTGTCGGGCGATCCAACGCCGGAAAGTCCAGCGCGATCAACACCCTGGTCGGGCACAACCGCCTCGCCTTCGTCTCGAAAACGCCGGGCCGCACGCAGCTGATCAACTTTTTCCGCCTGCCGTCCGGCGTGGCTTTGGTCGACTTGCCCGGCTTCGGTTATGCGCAGGTGCCGGAGCCGATACGCCGCCAGTGGCAGGATCTGCTGGAGAAGTACCTGACGCGGCGGCCCAATGTGATCGGCCTTATCCACATCATGGATTCGCGCCATCCGCTGACGCACCTCGATCGCCAGATGTTGGACTGGTTCACCCCGTCGGGGCGGCCGGTGCATATCCTGCTGACGAAGTCCGACAAGCTCACTCGGGGGCCCGCGGCGCAGACCCTGATGGATGTGCGCCGTGAGTTGGCGCAGTGGGGGCCGGCAGTCACCGCGCAGCTCTTTTCCAGCCTGAAGAAGACCGGCATGGAAGAGACCGAGCGCGTCGTGACCAACTGGCTTGAATCGCTGATTCCGGACCCGGACCAAGAAAAACCCCCGGCGGAAGGGAATTCAGACCGGGGGTAGAACGCCTGGCAACAGGCACCCGCTCAGGGAGGTGAAGCGGGAGACGGTTGGGCACCATCCACTGTGTGTGATAGTCCATCCCCGCGAATAGTTCCTGAGAAAATTGCTCAACCATTCTTGGCCTGAACGATCATGACTGCTGCGCAATCCCAGTTTCCGAACATCCGCATGCGCCGCATGCGCCGCGATGACTTTTCCCGCCGGCTGATGCGTGAGCATCGCTTGTGCGCCGATGACCTGATCTATCCTGTCTTTGTGCTTGAAGGATCCGGGGCGACCGAACCGGTTGCGTCAATGCCGGGTGTATCGCGCATGTCGCTGGACAATCTGCTGCGCGTTGCGGAAGAGGCGGTTGCGCTGGGCGTGCCGGCACTCGCGCTGTTCCCGGTTGTGGGTGCCGAGAAGAAGAGCGCTGACGCTGCCGAGGCCTGGAATCCGGATGGCCTCGTGCCGCGCGTGGTGCAGGCGCTCAAGGCGCGCTTCCCGGAATTGGGGGTGATTACCGACGTAGCGCTTGACCCGTACACCAGCCACGGTCAGGACGGCCTGATCGACCCGGCTGACCCGCGCGGCTACGTGATGAACGACGAGACGCTGGCCGCACTGGAGAAGCAGGCGCTCTGCCATGCTCAGGCTGGCGCCGACGTGGTGGCGCCGTCCGACATGATGGATGGCCGGATTGGCCGCATTCGTGCCGCCCTGGAGGCGCAGGGCCACATTCACACGCGCATCCTGGCCTACTCGGCCAAGTACGCATCGAGCTTCTACGGGCCGTTCCGCGATGCGGTGGGCTCGGCCGGCAATCTCGGCAAGGGCAACAAGGACACCTATCAGATGGACCCGGCCAACACCGACGAGGCGATTCGCGAAGTGGCGCTGGACATCGCCGAGGGCGCGGACATGTTCATGGTGAAGCCGGGTATGCCTTACCTCGACATCGTGCGTCGCGTGAAGACCGAACTGCAGGTGCCCACCTATGCGTACCAAGTCAGCGGCGAATACGCGATGCTGAAGGCCGCGGCCCAGAACGGCTGGCTTGACGAGCGCGCCTGCGTGCTCGAAGCGTTGCTCGCCTTCAAGCGGGCGGGGGCGGACGGCATCCTGACCTACTTCGCGCTCGACGCGGCGCGCTGGCTGAGGGAAGACGCAGCCGTTTAAAGCGGCGCCGAAAATAGACGCCGATGCTTCACGTAAGGCCGATGACACCGGGCGATCTCGACCCGGTGTTTGACTTGCAATGCCGTGCGCACACCCCGGACTACCACGAATCCCGCGCCGCGCTGGCGAGCCGTTTCGAGCGCGGCCGCAGGACCTGTTTCGTCGCCGAACAGGGTCACCATGCCGTGGCCTACCTGTTGGCGCACCCGTGGTCGGGCGCGCCGCCCGTGCTGCACCACCCCTTGGGCAAGCAGGCGCAGGCGGACCACCTTTTTCTGCACGACCTTGCCGTGTTGCCGCAAGCCCGTGGTGCCGGCGCCGCGGCGGCGCTGATTGCGGCGCTGGAAAAGCAGGGGCGGCGCGATGGCTTTCGAGAGATCCGGCTGGTTGCCCTGGTCAATGCGGTGAGCTTCTGGCAACGACTGGGCTGGAAGCC
This sequence comes from Pseudomonadota bacterium, assembly GCA_021803785.1. Taxonomy (GTDB): domain Bacteria; phylum Pseudomonadota; class Gammaproteobacteria; order Burkholderiales; family Rhodocyclaceae; genus Niveibacterium. The sequence goes on from JAJZLD010000045.1 coordinate 8,193, forward strand.
GCTCACCGGCATCGTGCTCGACCGCAGCTATGGCGTGGGCGCACGAGTGAAGGCGCGCGCCATTTCCGCCTGATCAGATCTTCTTCTTGTCGCCGACCGGCGCTCCCGATGAGCGCAGGTTGCTGATCTTCAACAGCAGATCAAACCAGAAGGGCGCGCCGAAGCTCACGCTCAGAGCGGTGAGCAGAAAGCCCAGCAGTTTCAGCGCCCGCTCAAGCCAGCTGGTCTGGTGGAATTGCTTGAGGCACAGCCGGAAGGAATCCTCCACGCCGCGATCTGGCTCTGCAAGGCATGTATAGCCCAACGGCAGACCGCGCTCACGGCCCGCATCGAGCAGCGCGTTGAGCTCGATCTCGCGTTCGCTCGCCACGCGTTGGGCCTGTGAGCTGGCCAGCATCCGCAACGCCGGATCATGAGCCAGCCCGTGCGCGACCTGCAGGGTATCCGCGTTGAGGCCGATAGCCACGATCAGGCCGACGACGAACAGCTGCCGTTGCACGTTGCGCTTGTACCAGCCGGCGGCGCGGTCCATCTGGCTGTCGAACCAGTCACCGAGTGCCTTGCGCAGGTCATCAAGCGATTTACCGTTGCGAATCGCGAGGCGAGACAGCGGATCGCCCACCGCGATGCCGCATTCGCCGATAAAAGCGGCCGAGCGGGCGAACTCCGCCACGACCGGGTCCATGTTTTCCGGCATCGGCCTTTCGGCAAACCCGCTGATGCCCATGGCAGCGGCGCGCGTCGGAATCAGATCCAGCATCGCAGCGACGAATCGTTCCGTCGCCAGGTAGGACGGCGCGCTGCGGCCGCGATGGGGTACCGTATGGGACACTGCCGGATGCTGCAGCAAGCGGCGATAGAGCGTTTCCTCGCCGAGCAGGTGGAACAGGCTGTCGCGCAGGAATCGCCCGCGCAGTCCGCTGCGCCCCGCGAGCATTTCGACGACGGAGGAGCAGAACACCGACAGCGCCGCGAACAGGATCGCCAGCCCCAGCACTACATCGAGCATCGTGAGCATCATGCGCGCACCTCCGGCCCGGAAAAGCTGCGGTCCGCATCACTCGCCGAATGCAGTTGTTCGCGCCCGGCATGGGCCAGATTGAGCGGCCGGTAGTCCGGATCGTTGCTCCATTTGTCCCACGCGGTGCTATGGACCGTTTCGTTGAGTCCCTCGACGCAGATGCGGCGCAGGTGGCGCCTCGAGAATAATCGGTAGAGGCCGCCGATGAAGTCACGCCACGCATCAATCGTTGGCGCGAGGTATTCGCTGCCGTCCAGCCGCAGCCGGCGTGGCGCAAAGTGGCCACCGCCCGGTTCCTCGATGTGCTGGCGGAAGCGCACCACCGGCGCGGCCTGCGCGGCCATCCACAACAGACTGATCTCGCACAGTGCGTCGTCGGGGTATCCGCCGCCGACCTGGGCATGGCAGCCGGGGAACCACACCTGCAGCACATCGGCACCTTCGCGGGCGTCCGTCCAAAGCACCGGCGCGTAGTCGGCGCGATGTTCGTCGATCGCCAAGGCTTGGCGTGCCACCCGCACATGGTCGGGCAGTCGGGTGTTGCCAAACCTGAGCCGGGTGCGGCCGATCGGCGGCCAGCTCAGGTTCAGTGTCGGCACGCCTAGCGCGCCGACGGTATCCCACACGCCGAGGAAGTCGACGGGCACCGTTTCGCAGCGCCAGTTGCCGGGCAGCACCGGCGCGCTGCGTGTTTCGCGCGCGAGCGATACCGCATCGAGTGCGGCGTCAAAGGCTGCGGCATCGCCGCCGCGCAGCAGCCCGGGCGAGCCCAGCATCGACGCCAGCACACGTGCCGTGTAAGCGCCGCGCGAGAAGCCGACGATCGCGATGCGGTCTCCGTCTCGGTAGCGGGTAGACAGCCAGCGGTAGGCCTGCATCACGTTGCCCAGCAGGCCGCTGCCAAATACGCCGCCGAAGATGCGCTCACGCAGGCGACGGCGCCGCGGGCCGCTTTCGGGAATGCCGACGCCTTCGTCGTAGTAGGTCAGCTGCTGCTCGTCGCGCATCAACTGTTCGAAGAAACGCACGACGTTGGTGCGCGAGCCGACGTCGTTCCAGGTGCCGTCGAGGCAGACGACGAGCGTGCGGGCTTCGGATTCGGGCATGACGGTCGGATCGAGTGGGGCGCCAAGTCTCTTGATGGCACGACCGGTCTGGATTTGCAAGCACTACTCGGGCCGCGGCGCTGTTTATCGCACGAGGTGTGCAGCGCGGCGCAGATCGAGAATGTTACGCAGCTTCACGTCAACATAGGCCGGATGCACGCTGCTGCGGCTGACCCACACCGTGCCCATGCCGAGCGCTTTGGCGGCGCGCAGGTTGGGCAATGTGTCTTCCACCAGCACACAGCGGTGGGCGGGCAGGCGCAGCCCGTGCAGTACCCGGCGAAAAGCGCGGGTCTGCGGCTTGGGCTGAAGGTCGAGCTGCTCGATACCGAACACCGCTTCGAAGCTGTGCTCAAGCCCGATGCCGCGAAGTACCGCTTGGGCGTAGGCTGCCGGCGCGTTGGAGAACAACACTTTGCGGCCCGGCAGTTGCCGCAGCCGACCGGCAAGTGCGCGGTTGAAGACGAGCATGCGGCCAAGCTGCGGGAACTGATGTGTCTCGCGGAGGAAGTGGGCCGGATCGGTACCGTGGTTGCGCATCAGTCCGAGCAGGGTGGCGCCGTAGCGATGCCAGTAGTCCAACCGCAGCGCATCGGCGGCCGCTTCGTCGAGCTGCAGATGACGCATCAGGTAATCGGTCATTGACCGATTGATGTGCGGAAAGATGTGCGGATTCGCGTCGTGCAGCGTGTTGTCGAGGTCGAATAGCCACACCCGGCGGGCGGGTGCGTGACGGGTGGCGGCCATCAGCTACCGCCCTCCGGGCGCGGCTTGAACTGGATCACCGAGCGGCCGTCCTCGGTCGTGCGGGGGGCGGCCTTCCATGCGTGGCCGTAGATCACCTCGAAGCTTGCCGGTAGTCGGCCGTTCTGGCGCAGTTCATCGTACGCCGCGCGTGCGCGCGCCCAGCCCCCTTTGCCGGCGAGGCCACGCGGCCGCGCGGTCGAAACATTCGTGGCACCAGCCCGGCGCAGGTCGGCGAGCAGGCCATCGAGGTCAGTGTAGGTCAGGGTGATGGTTTCCATGTCCATCACCGGTTCGGAGAAGCCTGCCTTGACCAGGCAGTCGCCCAGGTCGTGCATGTCGATGAAGCGGTGTACGCGCTCGCCGGCACTGCTCGGCATCACGGCGCGAAGCTCTTTCAGGGTGTCAGGCCCCAGCGTCGAGAACATCAACATGCCGCCTACCTCAAGCACGCGATGCATCTCGCGGATCGCGGGCATCGGGTCGGCCAGCCAGTTCAGCATCAGGTTGGACCACACCATCTGAACGCTGGCACGCGCGAGCGGCAGGGCTTCAACATCGCCGCAGATCAGGCGTGGGTCGGTGTCGCGCGCGCCGCCGAGCAGGCGCTGGAAGAAGCTGCGCTCGCCGCGCGCCATGCGCACCAGCGGCAGCGCGTAGTCGACGCCGATGCGTTCGGCCTGCGGGTAGCGCTCGCCCAGCAGCGCGAAGTCCGGCCCGATGCCGCAGCCCGCGTCGAGCAGGCGCCGCGGCTCGTGGCGGATATAGGTGAGCCTTTCGGCCATGCGTTGTGCGACTTCGCGTGCAAGAAAGCCGGCTTCGTCGGCATGCGGCGCGCTGCGGGCGAAATGGCGGCGGGCGGCCAGGCGGTCGAGCGAAAAATCCTGCGGGATCGTCATGGGGCGGGATTCTACCTGTGCCGCGGCAGCAGCATCGGGCATGATCGGCACTATGAAATTCCGTCGCCTGCCGCCGCTTGCCGTGCTGCACACCTTCGAGGTGGCATCGAGCCTGTTGTCCTTCAAGGAGGCGGCGGAGGTGTTGCACCTGACGCCTTCGGCGATCAGTCATCAGATGCGTGCGCTGGAGGGCTTTGTGGGCCAGCCCTTGTTCCACCGCTACAACCGCCGTCTGGCGCTGACCGAGGCGGGCGAACGCTATCTCGCCGAGGTGCGGCGCGCGCTCGAATCGCTGCGGGATGCGACGGATGAGCTGCGCCGCGGCGCCGGCATCGAACGCCTGACGATGTCGGTCGGCACCTTCATCGGCACCGAGTTCGTGCTACCGCGGCTGGCTGGCAAGTGGCCGGCGCAAGGCTTTGCTCGCCGAGCCGATGGCGACGCCGTTTTCCTACCTCATGCTGTGTCCCCCCGCGGACGCCCGTCGGCCGGCAATGCAGGCTGTGGCCGATTGGCTGCAGACCTTATTTGCCGCCTGAGTGCGCGTCGCCGGAACGCAGCCGGAACCGCTCATGAGACCAGTATCGACCACCCCACTTGCGCCGCGTGATCTGCTGCGGCGGATGTTCGATGCGGCGATTGCTGCCGCGCAGCCAGCCCATTGTGTGCCGCCGCATCTGCCGGATCGTCCTCGTGGGCGCCTGATCGTGGTTGGCGCCGGCAAGGCTTCGGCAGCGATGGCTCGGGCCGTGGAAGACCATTGGGACGGGCTGCTGGAAGGTTTGGTCGTCACGCGGTTCGGGTATGCCGTACCGTGCGAACGGATCGAGATTGTCGAGGCCGCTCATCCGGTGCCCGACGAAGCCGGCCTCGCGGCGGCCGCGCGTATCTTAGAGCGGGTCAGCGGGCTCACCGCGGAGGACACCGTGCTGTGCTTGATCTCGGGCGGCGGCTCGGCCCTGATGCCCCTTCCGATTGCGGGCATTACGCTGGCGGACAAACAGGCGATGGCCCGCGCGCTGCTCAAGTGCGGCGCCAGCATCCGCGAGATCAACTGCGTGCGACGCCATCTCTCCGCCATCAAAGGTGGGCGGCTCGCTGTGGCCTGTTATCCGGCGCGGGTCGTGAGCCTGCTGATTTCCGACGTACCGGGGGATGATCCTTGCGACATCGCCTCCGGGCCGACCGTGGCCGATCCGAGCACCTGCGACGAGGCGCTCGCGATTCTGCGGCGCTACGAGATCGGGCTGCCGGACGCGGTGCGTGCGGTGCTTGCGTCCGGCCGTGGCGAGTCCATCAAACCAGGGGACCCGCGTCTCGCGAATGTGTCGACCACACTGGTCGCCACGCCTCAAGGGGCTCTCGAAGCCGCCGCTGCGGTGGCGAGGGGCGCTGGCATCACGCCTTTCATTTTGGGTGACAGCATCGAAGGTGAAGCGCGGGACGTGGCCAAGGTGATGGCGGGGATCGCGCGGCAGGTCGCCCAGCATGGGCAGCCCTTTGTCGCGCCGTGCGTACTGCTGTCCGGTGGCGAGACAGCCGTCACCGTGCGCGGCGCCGGTTGCGGCGGGCGCAATGTGGAATTCCTGCTGTCGCTTGGGTTGGCACTTGAAGGACTGCCGGGCGTGCATGCGCTGGCGGGCGACACCGATGGCGTCGACGGCATGGTGGATGTGGCCGGCGCCTATCTCGCGCCAGACACGCTGCCGCGTGCGTGGGCCTTGGGTTTGCGTCCGCAGGCCAGTCTTGACGACAACGATGCCCACCGGTTCTTCGGCGCCTTGAGTGACGCGATCGTCACTGGGCCAACGCTGACCAATGTGAATGACTTTCGCGCGATTCTGATCCTTTGATGGGGTGTTCGCATGGAATGAACTCAAGCGAAGCCACGCTCAAACTCGTGTTTCGTCGGCTCAGCGGCGCTCCATACTGCAGGCATCCCAAGGCCCAGCCAGCCTGGCTCTTGGCGCGAGAAGGGCCGCGCTGGATGGGCGACGAGCTCACGGGAATGCCGCTCGTCGGCGATGGGGGTACTGGACGCCGCATGCGGATCGCGGCACGCTGCGGGCTCAAGCGGATGCCTCGTGGCGCCGATAACTCGACCTCCAGCGCTGCGCGCGAGCCCTCCGCCCACATCTGATGATTCTTCCCCCGGTTGTTTTCCGAACCCTGTTGCGCCTGGGTACGTCGCTTGTCGCCGCGATGCTGTCGGCGCACGTGCTGGCCGGCATCGCGGATGACATCAACGAAATCGAGCGTGCGCACGGTGCCGATTCTGACGTTGTGATCCGCAAGATTGCGGGCATGGAAAGTGCTGCCCGCAAATCCGGCGGTGCGGACTTGCGCGTCTTCCTTGCGGCTTGGGGCTATGCCCATGCAATGACCGGTGGCAGATCGGTGGCCGAAGCCGCGGCGAGCGAACTAGAAGACCTTGGCGTACGCACGAAGGACAATGACGCCCTCGCTGCGGCCTACGCGCTGCGTGCAAACATCCTCGAACTGCAGGGCCGTTCACGGATAGCGCACGACTGGGTGGTGAAAGCGATGCCGCTGGCTCTGCGCTCGCCCGATCTATCCCTGCGCTACTGGGTAGCGACCACCGCCGGCTTCAGCGCCTACGAATCGGGTGCGTTTGAGGAAGCGCTGGCGATGTTCCAGTCCGCCTTGAGTGCCGCGGAGGAAACCAAGGACGACCGACGCCAGGCGCAGACACACA